>NZ_JADBUP010000161.1:0-25282 GCF_020245605.1 Microcystis sp. M061S2
ATTTGGTTTTGATATCATTGATGGAGGTCTGGGAAATGACACGACATCCTATGCTTTCTATTGGGGACCGATCAATGCTAATTTAGCAACGGGTGTAGTGAGTTTCCCCGGTAATTCTCTCCTTACAGACACATTGGTCAGCATTGAAAATCTAATTGGCACTGCTGGCAATGACACAATCATCGGGAACACTGCGAATAATTCCCTCAATGGCGGTGCTGGCAATGATACCCTGATTGGCGGTGCTGGCAATGACACCCTGACTGGTGGTGCTGGTGCCGATAAGTTCCGCTTCAATTTCCTCTCCGAGAAAGTTGATACTATCCAAGACTTTTTCTGGCCAGAAGGAGACAAAATTGAAGTTAGCGCATCGGGTTTTGGAGCCACTTCTCTGAGTCAGATCAGTTACAACGCAGGGACTGGATCACTTTCATTTTTAGGAACCGAGTTTGCCAAGATAGCAAACCTTCCAGCTGGTTTTGCGGTTTCTCTTGACGTAGTTCTTATTTAGTGAACCTAGAAACGCTATATATCAAAATTGAGTCATGGATGGTGCCGAAACTTCCTCGCATGACTCAATTTTTTTTTCAACCAGATTTTGGAATACCAGCTATTAGTTGTTGAGCAACTGAAGTAAGGTGGGTATTGCCCACCCTATTGTTGTATGGATGTAAGTTGGATTGCAAGCTCCAGTTTTTAACCAGGGAACCAATCTTCATCAAGAATTTTCTCAATTGTCGAAGGAGAGTCAACTGGTAAAGTTAATCCACTTTTGCGGCTCGCTTTTCGCAGAGCTTTTTGATAACAATAACCAAACCGTTCTAAGGCATGATTGTAGATTACCTGAGAGCGAAACAGCAGGCTCAATTCCAATCTGAAATTATCTATCTCGTCTGTCCAGTGGGGTAAGCTGTAGGGTCTTATTCTCTGTGTGATAAGTTTAACTTATATAGGAGCGATCAATCTTTGTGTCCTTTGTGTCTTTGTGGTTCGTTCCACTCGCTCGCCCGCATAACTGTATCTTAGAATACATTTTACCCACCAAATCCGAGAGATCCGTTTCAGCACTTATGAGTTGACAGGGATTTTCCGAGAGTGACAGATACAATGTGTTTTTCGTCAATGCCTTCGGTTAGAAGACCTGACCATGCACAAAAATTAATGATCATTCTAGACTTTTGGCCGGACAATGGCAACAATTCTTAATTTCCCCTTTACCTTAAATGTGCTAGAAAGCACTTGGGGGGGCGCTAGACCGTCTTCTGCGGTATCTGGTGTGCCGTTGCTGGGCACAAATTAAGGAAACCACGAATAAATCTAACGCATGATTGTTGCCGAGGAGAATTACGATTAGGGAATTTTCTCCTAAACTTCCCCCACTCACCTATAAGTAAATATTATGATAAACATGGGTACATCCAGAAAAATCAACGGCTGTATCCCTAGGTCGGGGTTGGGGAAGTGGCGAGAAAAAAGCTGGTAAAATAACTCTAGGCAACCTTAAAAAGAATTCATGAAAGCGCAAACAACAAGTAAACATAGCCTGATCCTACGGCAAGAAGTAGTGGGAGCGCGTCGCCCTAGTAACTATTTTTGGGCTGTAATCGTCTCTATTGGCGGTCTAGGGTTTCTCCTCGCCGGTCTTTCCAGTTATTTGAAGGTCAATCTACTTCTCGTTAGCGATACCAGTTCCTTACAATTTATTCCCCAAGGAGTCGCCCTCCTCTTCTATGGCACTGCGGGGACCCTTTTAGCCATCTATCTCTGGTTATCTCTCCTCTGGAATGTCGGAGGTGGTTACAACGAGTTTAACAAGGAAACCGGCAAAGTTAAAATCTTTCGTTGGGGCTACCCCGGCAAAAATCGTCGCATTGATCTCGATTGGCCCCTGGAAGATGTACAAGCTGTGCGGGCCGAAGTGCGAGAAGGACTCAACCCGAAACGGGAACTATTCCTGCGGATTAAACAGCGTCGCGATATCCCTTTAACTCGCGTCGGTGATCCTCTGTCCCTCTCGGAATTGGAAAATCAAGGAGCGGAACTCGCTCGTTTTCTGGAAATTCCTCTAGAGGGATTGTAGGCCTTTTTTCGCTCTTTTTGGCTATAAAATGATGAAGATAAGAAAATCTGGCTGGTTGTCTGTGGTTTGTGTTTTTTTAATCACAACGACGACACTTTTCGGCTGTTCTTCCCCAGAAGCTAACTCCACCCCCGATAATTCTAGTATCACCCAAACCTCTCAACCTGCCAGTTCGGGCAGTGTCAACATGGATAATTACAAACCCCGCTTAGATGGAACTGCTGTCGTCGAGATGATCATCAAAGGTAAACCGGTAACGATCGAAATTGATGGCAATGCGGCCCCAGTTACTGCCGGTAATTTTGTGGATCTGGTGGAGAGAGGTTTTTATAATGGTTTAACTTTCCATCGCGTGGTTACAGAACCGCAGCCTTTTGTCGCCCAAGGTGGTGATCCCCAAGGTCGCGGAACCGGTGGTTTTGTTGATCCAGAAACCAAGCAATCCCGTTATGTTCCCCTAGAAATTCTCCTTAAAGACGAAAAAGAGCCGATTTATGGGAAATCAATCGGTCAACAGGCCACGTCGCGCACTCCCATCGTCGCTTTACCCCATAAACGCGGTGCGATCGCGATGGCCCGTTCTCAACAGCCTAATTCCGCTTCTTCTCAGTTTTATTTTGCTCTGTCGGATATCAATTTCCTCGATGGTGATTATGCCGTTTTTGGTTATGTCACTAAGGGAATGGAAGTGATCGATACGATCAAACAAGGGGATAAAATTGACTCGGCCAAAGTTATTTCTGGTGCAGAAAATCTGAAAAAATAGCGATCGGTTAGGGTGGGTTCGCGGGACGATAATTTAATTTTCCCCCTAACCCACCCAATCATTTAATATTCCGATAGCTGATAACTGATAGCTGATAACTGATACCTGATAACTGATACCTGATAACTGATAACTGATAAATGAATGTTGTGGTGACGGGAATTGGGTTGATCAGTTCTCTGGGAAATTTAAGTCAGAGTTGGCAAAGATTACTAGAGGGCAAAACTGGTATAACTAGGCAACAACCCTTTTCTGATTTACCCACTTTACCCTTGGCTTTAATCGGTCACAAACCGGCATTTTTAGAGGATTTAACCAAAATTGCCCTGATTGCTGCCCTTGAAGACGCTCAATTAACCCCTCCCTTAAAGGATTGTGGTGTCACTATCGGTTCTAGTCGCGGTTGTCAGGGTTTATGGGAACGGATGGCAGCGACGGGAATAGTAGAAAACTGGTTAGACAGTTTACCCGATCGCGCCTCGGTATTGACCGCTAGATTGATAGAAACCGGCGCCCCAGTGTTAGCACCCATGGCGGCCTGTGCCACGGGCATCTGGTCGCTCGCCCAGGGTGTAGAATTAATTACTATGGGAGAATGCGATCGAGTTTTAGCCGGGGCGCTCGAAACCCCGATTACTCCCTTAACTCTGGTGGGATTTGAACAGATGGGAGCTTTGGCGAAAACGGGCTGTTATCCTTTTGATAGAGCTAGGGAGGGCTTAGTTTTGGGCGAAGGTGGCGCAATTTTAGTCCTTGAATCGGAAGAACTAGCTTTAAGCAGAAATGCCCCCATCTACGGGCAAATTTTGGGCTATGGTTTTAGCTGCGATGCCGATCATGTTAGCGCCCCGGCGGTGGATAATCGTAGTGCTACCAAAGCGATAGAACTATGTTTGCACAGAAGTCAATTAAGAAAAGATGAAATTAATTACATTCACGCCCACGGCACTAGCACGCGTTTAAACGATGAACGGGAGGCAAACCTGATCGCCAGCATTTTTGGCTCGCAAGTGGCTGTAAGCTCGACAAAAGGGGCAACAGGACACACTTTAGGGGCTTCGGGGGCATTAGGCGTGGCTTTTTGTTTAATGGCCCTGAAAAATCAGCTAATTCCCCCTTGTGTCGGTGTGCGCGAGTCGCCTTTTCAATTAAATTTAATTAGATCGGCTGTTAATTTTTCCCTGCACAATTGTCTCTGTCTTAGTTTCGGGTTCGGAGGACAAAATGCCGCCATCGCAGTGGGGAGATGGGGGAGAAGGAGTGGGAATTATGAATTATGAATTATGAATTGGGGAGACGGGGAGACGGGGAGAATAAATATAGTCATTTCAGATAAGTCTGATACAGTCTAGACCGACAAAATTCTTATGAACTCTGGGATTGATATTCTCAATCTTAATTGAAATGACTATAAAAGCAAATCTCCTGATAACTGATAACTGATAACTGATAACTGATTATGGATACACCGCGACTACATCCAGATACGATCGAAGAAGTTAAACAAAGAATTGATATTGTGGATTTAATTTCCGAGAGAGTCGTCCTCAAAAAAAGGGGAAGGGAATACGTCGGTTTATGTCCTTTTCACGAGGAAAAATCCCCTAGTTTTACGGTTAGTCCTGCCAAACAAATGTATTACTGTTTTGGCTGTGGTGCGGGGGGAAACGGGATTAAATTTTTCATGGAAGTGGGAAAACAATCTTTTAGTGAGGTGGTTTTCGATCTTGCTAGAAGGTATCAAATCCCGATTAAAACTCTAGCAGTAGAACAGCGTCAGGAATTAGAACAGAAATTATCCCTCAAAGAACAATTATACGAAATAATGGCCGTGGCGGTGAGTTTTTATCAACACGCCCTTAGTCAACCTCAAGGGGAAAAAGCGTTAGATTATCTTAAGGTACAACGACAACTAACCCCAGAAACTATCGCTAATTTTCAACTGGGATATTCTCCTCAAGGTTGGGAAACGCTCTATCGTTATTTGGTGGAACAAAAGCGCTATCCTGTGGCTTTAGTAGAAGAAGCAGGATTAATTAAAGCGCGTCAAAATGGTAGTGGTTATTACGATCAATTTCGAGATCGTTTAATGATTCCTATTTTTGATAGTCAAGGACGAGCGATCGCTTTTGGTAGTCGCACTCTAGGTAATGAACAACCAAAGTATCTAAATTCTCCCGATACTCCTCTATTTGAAAAGGGAAAAACTCTCTTTGCTCTCGATCGAGCTAAACAGGCAATTATTCAGCAAGATTTAGCGATAGTTGTGGAGGGTTATTTTGACGCAATCGCTCTCCATGCTGCGGGTATCACTAATGTGGTTGCCTGTTTAGGAACAGCTTTAAGTCAAGAGCAAATTAAACTACTTTTGCGCTACAGTGAAAGTAAACAAATAATCTTTAATTTTGATGCTGATCAAGCGGGAATTAAAGCGACACAACGGGCGATCGAGGAAATTAACTCCTTAGTTTATTCAGGACAAGTTAACCTAAAAATCCTCAATCTTCCCGAGGGTAAAGATGCCGATGAATTTCTTAAATCCCATACTGACGGGGTAAATAGTTATCGAGAATTAATCGAAAATTCTCCTTTTTGGATTGATTGGCAAATCTCGCAAATGTTGGTTAATAAAGATTTAAAACAGGGACTACATTTTCAACAAATAGCTAATAGTATGGTGAGTTTACTGCAAAAGTTAATCGATAGCAATCAACGCACTTTTTACCTCGATTATTGTGCTGAAATTTTGGCTCAAAAAGATGCGACTCGTTTGCCATATATTTTAAAAAATCTCTCCAAACAGGTTAATAAACCTCAAGGAAAATCCCCAGCAATTAAGAGGAAAAATATTTTAGATAAATCCGACAAAAATGGCACAGAAAAAGCCGAGTGGTTATTATTATTAATCTATCTCCATTCTCCCGAATATCGGAGGCTCATTTGTGAACTTTTGGATGAAAAAGATTTAATTTTTAATCTCCCTGATTATCGTTGGTTATGGCAAGTAATTCTAGAGTTAGAAACCCAAATTACTAACCAAAGAGATTTGATGTCAGCTTTACAGAATCATTTATTGATGATAACTACAGACAAAAATCGTGATTTTAATTCTTTATTTCACTTAAATGAACATACCAGTCAAGAAATATTTCAGCCAGAAGAACAGATAAAAAATGCTATTATAGCTCTGGAAAAAATTAGTTTAATGGAATATCGTCGCTACTGTCAAGAACAATTAATTAATGCTCTCGACAGCAATCAACGGGAATTTTATCAGCAGGAATTCTATCAAACTGTTAATAAATTAATCGAAATTGATCCTCTCTACCAACAAGCTTAATTCTCTGATTGATTAGAAACTAGACAGTTGTTCGGCAATAATAGATACTAACTTATCCACTGCTCCTGCTTGCCCACGCACTGCCCGCAATTTTTGCCGGATAGCCTCTAATTGTTCGGTATTTTCTAACCAAGATATAGCCATATTTGCCACTTCTTCTGGTTGTAATTCCCCCAATAATTCCGGAACAATTTCTGCACCGGCCCAAATATTTGGCCAGGCATATAAACGCTTTTTCCGCAACATATAGAGATTAATTATCTTAGCAAATAAAGAGCCAACCCCCGGCAGTTGGGCTAATAAACCGGGTAAACCGTCCCAAGTTCTCATCGCGTCGAGTTGCTGAGTCGGTAGTAAAATAATCATCGGGATTGCCAGCGCCCCTAATTCGGCAGTATTAGCACCCACCGTCGTTAAAGCTAAATGACAGCGAGAAAGCTGGTTATGGGCGGGAAAATCGGTAATTAGGTCAACTTTTACCCCCTTAGCTGTTTCTAGATAGGGTTTTTCACCGTTTTTTAATTTGGCAGCACTCCAACCGGTTTTAGTAATCATCGGATTATAGCTAGGATCGGCAAATTTCGCCAAATAAGCTAAATTTAGGGTAGGAGCGACGGGAATTAAGAATTTAGTCTGGGGAGCCTGCGCGTGTATCTTTTCAGCAATGGCTAGGGTTAGGGGTACACCCTGGGCTAATTTCGAGGGTTTGGAACCCGGGAGGAGTGCAATTAAGGTAGCGTCATCGGGGGTGATAGCAGTGGGCAAATCCACCATTAAATCGCCGATAACGGTAAATTTATGCTGATATTGTTGGGGAATATTATTTAATACACTTGTATTCATCACGGCAAAGCGATCGATCCCCCGATACCAACGCGCTTCCCATTCCGCATAGATAACGGTGCGATAACCCAAACGTTTACCGATGGTGAGGGCAAAAAATTGATCGCCCCCTAAAAATAAAACGATGCCCTTGGGGTGCCAATCCCAATTATCGGCGGTTTTTCCCCAGAAAAGAAAATTAAAGAAGTTTTCTGGCGACTGGACTCGATCGACCTCCGGATATTTCCTAACTACTTCCGTTTCCGCCCCCATAGAATGAGTACAAGGGGAAAGAATCAGCGAAATCCGCAACAGCGATCGATCTTCTGTTAAGTTTTGTCGCAATCTCTTGACAACTGGACGCACCCATGTAGATATTTCTCCGGGACCATTGGAGAGAATGAGAAGATCAACAGGAGAATCAAACATGATATCAAGTCAAAAGTAAAAAGTAAAAAAGCGGACATTGAAGTAAAAAGTTGCTTCTTGCCTATCGATCCTAAAAAATTAATTTTGTACGACTATTTTCCTTGATTGAATAAAGAACGAATTGCCTGATGTTTAGGGTGATCAAACTCTGGGAGAACCTTGCGGGTATCGGTAATCAACCAATCCAGGGCTGCTGCTTCCACATCGATCGCCGCGCCGGTTTTATCAACACAGTAGCGCCCAAAGACCAACTTATCCACCAAACGGGCCCCCGGACCGAGGCGAGAATATTCAAAAATAACGCTATTATCCACCGTCGCGCCGCCACAAATCCAACAATTCGGGCCAATCATACTCGGACCGACAATTTTCGCCCCGTCTTCAATGCGCGTCATTGCTCCGATATACACAGGTCCGGTGATATCGACTCGATCCCAGTTTACCCCCACATTTAGGCCCGTGTAGATGCCCGGTTTGACTTCGATGCCGGGGATAGCAACATTTTTAATTTCCCTGGATAACACCCCGCGAATTGCCTGCCAGTAGTCGGGGACTTTACCGATATCCACCCATTCAAAATCCATGTTTAAAGCGTAGAAAGGCGCCCCTTTAGCGACTAATTCGGGGAACAACTCGCCCCCGATGTCGTATTTACTATTCGGGGGAATAAAATCAATGATTTCTGGCTCAAAAATATAGATACCCGTGTTAATGCAGGTACTTAAAGCTTCATCGATGGCGGGTTTTTCTTGGAAACTGAGAATCCGTCCCTCCTCGTCGCTAACTACCACCCCATAACTGGATACTTCCTCTCTGGGGACGGTTTTGGTGACAATAGTGGCGATCGCTCCCTTTTCGCGATGCCATTTAACGGCTGCGGTTAGATCGAGATCAATCAGCGCATCACCACAGAGAACCACAAAAGTATCGTCAAAAAAGGGATTAAAATCTTGAATTCGTCGTAAACCGCCCGCCGATCCTAGGGCATCACCGATTAACTCGCCCTCTTCGATTCTACCCTCGAAAGAATAGCCGATATGCACCCCAAAACGCTGACCATCGCGGAAATAACTCTCAATTTCTTCGGCTAAATGACTGACATTCACCATGATCTGATCAAAGCCATGCTGTCGCAACAGTTCCAATAAAAACTCCATCACCGGCTTTTGTAAAATCGGGATCAGGGGTTTGGGAATCGTATGGGTAATCGGACGGACACGAGTTCCTTTGCCTGCCGCCAAAATCATGGCTTTCATCGATATTTATTTCCTTTTGCGATCGAGGTCTGAAGTTAAATCATGCCTAGTGTATCATTATCGGCTCGGAATCAGTAGTTATCGATCCTCTTGACCATTAGATCAACCTAGACTCCCTGCCTAATTTCTCGAATAATCCGGTTAACCCCAAGAAGTCTAGGCGAAAAATGCTGGGCAAAAATTTGACTACTTGAGATAGTAAAAAGCGATTTCTTTCTCCTTGAGAGGGGCAAAATCAGCGGCTAACAACAGCTGATTTAACTCCTCTTGGGGGATATGTTTGGCCCCGATGCGGACAATTCGCGATCTCATCGTGTTAGAAACCCCGCTTCTTTGTCGTCCTGCTTCCAAACCCATTACCCGGTGATAAAGTTCCAATTTTGCCTGGGGAATCGGGGAACCATCAAAATCAATGCCATTAGCGATCGCCACATCAATGGCATCAGCACCCGTAGTCGTGGTTAAATTAGTTTCGGTGGACATAAAGATAATATAAAAGATCGTTGCTATTTTATCAGGCGATCAATATCCGCCGCTATGATCAGGAAAGTAATCTTCATTTCTGTGTAACTATGGCTCAATTGCCCACCTATCAACCAAAACAGTTATCCCTAGGCCCCCTAGAAGCGGAAATTCTCAATATTGTCTGGGAATTGGAAACCGTCAGCGTTAAGGATGTCCACGATCGCATTTTAGCGGATCCAGAACGAGATCTGGCCTATACTTCTGTGACTACGGTACTGCGTCGTTTAACTAATAAAGGCTGGTTAAGTTGTTATAAACAGGGTCGGATTTTCTACTGGAAACCGATGGTTTCTAAGGAACAAGCACAGGCAATTAAAGCCTACGAACAATTACATCGTTTTTTGGCTATTGGTAACGCGGATGTGGTGGCTTCTTTTGCCGATAGTCTCGATACTGCTAGTGTCGAACAATTAAAAGCGATTGCCTCTCGTTTAGATACCCTTCGTCAACAACGGAGAGAACGCTAATGCACAGTTTAATGTTATTACTAGCATTAACTATCGCCATTGGTTTACGTTGGTTTCTGCCCAGCTATCAGCGTCGTTGGCAGATAACGCTATTTTTCTTTCTCTTTCCTCCTTTGCTGCTGTTAATGACAGTTATATCGGTGGTTTGTATGGGCTATCGTGGGCAAATGTTGGGCTATAACTCCAGTCTAATTAGTTACTTTAGTGCCATAATTTGGCTAGTTTTTGCTATATTTTGTTTGATAAAACTATCCTATCAAACTTGGCAAACCCATCGGGATTTTAGCAGTTATCCCCTCAAAAAAATCACCGCTCAGAAGGCGAGAGTTTTAGCGGTGGATTTTCCCTACAGTGCCAGAGTTGGCTTCTGGAAGTCGGAATTAATTGTGACGCAAGGATTATTAAATCTCTTAGATCGAGAACATTTACAAGCAGTTTTAGCTCACGAACAAGCTCACCAAGAATATCATGACACTTTCTGGTTTTTCTGGTTAGGTTGGTTGCGATCGATGTCTTCTTGGCTGCCCAATAGCGAAAATTTATGGTCAGAATTGGTCTTCTTGCGGGAATTACGCGCCGATAAGTACGCTTCCGGACAAGTGGATTATTTACTATTAGCTGAATCGCTGCTTTTAGTGGCAGAAAAAGTTAATCAAGTAGCGGAAATAAATTTTTCCGATAGTTGCTGTGTCGCTCTCAATGATCATTCCTTAAATAATCGTTTATTAGAGAGAATTGATGCTTTAGTCGAGTCAGAAAAACCCGAACTTCCCAGATTTAACTATCAAGTCTGGCTATTGCTTTCCCTCTCCCTCGCTCCTTTCTTACTCTTGCCTTTACACTCCTAAAAATGACCCTAGAAGTTGGACAAAAAGCCCCCGAATTTGCCACCCCCAACCAAAGAGGCGAAATTAGTAAATTAGCAGATTTTGCCGGTCAGTGGTTGGTCTTATATTTTTATCCCAAAGATAACACTCCGGGCTGCAGCACAGAAGCGATCGATTTTACCGCTTTGTCGCCGCAATTTCAGCAATTAAATGCGGTAATTCTGGGAGTTAGTCCCGATTCAGCCAAGTCCCACTGTCGTTTTATTGAAAAATACAATTTAACTATTCAATTATTGAGCGATCCCGATCATCAACTGGCGGAAATTTATCAAGTCTGGGGATTAAAAAAATTTATGGGCAAGGAATATATGGGGATTAGACGCGCCACTTTCCTGATCGACCCCCGGGGAAATATTGCCTATATTTGGTCAAATGTCAAGGTAAAAGCCCATGCAGAAGCGGTTTTGAAAAAACTTGAGGAATTGCAGTAGGAAGCCCTCAGTACCCAATATTTAAGGCTATGCAATCGCGCCCTTTCGTGTTAGACTAGAAAAGTTGTCAAAAATCGCACATCTAGGCGATCGGGTGTTTCTAGGAATCTAGAAATCCAGCCCTAGATGGAGGATAAACCCGAAAAGGAGAAAAATATGCCCGTTGTCTCTCTCGCAGAATTGCTAGAGTCTGGGGTTCACTTTGGCCATCAAACGCGCCGTTGGAACCCGAAAATGTCTCAGTACATCTACACTGCCCGGAATGGGGTTCATATCATTGATTTGGTGCAAACTGCCCAATTAATCGAAGAAGCTTACGAATTTGTCCGAGGAGAAGCCGATCGCGGTAAACGCTTTTTATTCATCGGTACGAAACGGCAAGCGGCAGCAATCATTAAACAGGAAGCTTTACGCAGCGGTAGCCACTTCGTTAACCAACGCTGGTTAGGGGGAATGTTAACCAACTGGGAAACCATTCGCGGCCGGGTAGAAAGACTCAAAGAATTAGAAGAATTAGAAAATAGCGGCGCCCTCGATAAACGACCGAAAAAAGAAGCATCGGTACTGCGTCGGGAATTAGGCAAACTAGAAAAATACCTCGGTGGCATTAAAACCATGCGCCGGCTGCCGGATTTAGTCATCGTAGTGGATCAGCGTCGGGAATACAACGCTATCCAAGAATGCCAAAAATTGGGCATTCCCATCATCTCCCTCTTGGATACTAACTGCGATCCTGACTTGGTAGATGTGCCGATTCCCGCCAACGATGACGCAATTCGCTCAGTCAAACTGATTTTAGGCAAAATTAGCGATGCGATCATCGAAGGTCGTCGCGGTGGTCAAGCAGCGGTGGAAGAATACGAGGAAGACTACGATAATGAAACCGAGTACGAGGAAGAAGGTGATTATTCCCAATACGCCGCCGAATTTGCTAGTGGAGACGACGATAACTAGGGAAAATTAGCTATTGATCGCAGCTAGGTTCGGGGGGAAACTTTCCGAGCCTATCGAGCGGTCAAACCTGCCCCTCTCGTGGCATGATCAACTATAAGCAGTAGGTGAAGAATTTTATGGCAGAAATTACAGCACAACAGGTTAAAGAACTTAGGGAAAAGACCGGCGCCGGCATGATGGATTGCAAGAGGGCGCTGACGGAAAACGCGGGGGATATAACCAAAGCGATCGAATGGTTGCGTCAAAAAGGGATTACTTCCGCCGAGAAAAAAGCCAGTCGGGTAGCGGCAGAAGGGATGATCGGCAGTTACATCCACACCGGCAGCCGCATCGGTGTTTTAGTAGAAGTGAACTGTGAAACCGATTTTGTGGCCCGTCGCGAGGAGTTCAAAAAATTGGTTAATGACGTGGCGATGCAGATTGCCGCTTGTCCTAACGTCGAATATGTAAAAGTGGCCGATATTCCCGCCGAAATCGCCGCTAAAGAAAAAGAAATTGAGATGGGACGCGATGATTTAGCCAATAAACCCGATAATATCAAAGAAAAAATCGTGGCCGGCCGCATTGAAAAACGTTTGAAAGAACTTTCTCTGCTCGATCAACCCTTTATCCGCGATCAGAACATCAGTATTGACGAATTGCTCAAACAAGCGATCGCCGCTTTGGGAGAAAATATTCAGGTGCGTCGTTTCCAACGCTTTGTACTAGGTGAAGGGATCGAGAAAGAAGAAACGGATTTCGCCGCCGAAGTAGCCGCCCAAATGGGACAAAAAGCCCCGGAACCGGTAGCAGCAGCCCCGCAAGTGGAGGAAAAAGCCCCGGAACCGGCAGCGAAGGATAATCCGCCCGCTAAAGGCAAAAAGAAAAAGTAAGTTCAATGAAGATAAATCTGGTGGGGTGCGAGTTTCGTACCCTTTTTGTCTTCAGGGGGGTGGGGGTACTTGATCAGTTATCGGTAATCAGTAAACAGTAATCAGTGAAAAGAAAAAAGAAAGTGGCAACTAAAGCAGATTCCTTTACTGGATTCTTTGGGAACAAAAGCCCATCCTTTACCTACTTATTAAAAACTTTGTAAATAAGATTATCTTATTTGCACTCGTGGTCCCTAGAGGTTGTCGAACGGAAAAAAATGCAGATTCAGGACAAAATCACCGAAATAGCCGCTAAAACAGCGAAAGCGATCAAACTTTCTCAAAATTATTTACTTTCTACCCAATATTCTGACGGTTACTGGTGGGCAGAATTAGAATCTAATGTCACCATCACCTCAGAAGCAATTTTACTGCACAAAATCTGGAAAACTGACAAAAAACGCCCCCTAGACAAAGCAGCCACCTATCTGCGTCAGCAACAGTGTCCTAACGGCGCTTGGGAGTTATTTTATGGTGATGGTGGCGATCTTAGCACCACTGTGGAAGCCTACATGGGGCTGCGACTATTGGGAATTCCTGTTAATGATCCTGCTTTAGAAAAAGCTAGAGAATTTATCTTAGCTCAAGGTGGCATCAGCAAAACCCGCATTTTCACCAAAATGCACCTCGCTTTGATTGGTTGTTACGATTGGCAGGGGGTTCCCTCTATCCCCGCTTGGATCATGCTACTGCCGGAAAATTTCCCTTTTACTATCTATGAAATGTCCAGTTGGGCGCGGGGAAGTACGGTTCCTTTATTAATTGTTTTCGACAAAAAACCCGTGTATAAAATGGGTTTTAATCTCGATGAACTCTACACAGAAGGGGTGAATAATGTCAAGTATGAGTTACCAAAAAATAACGATTGGGCAGATGTTTTTCTCTGGTTAGATGGGCTGTTTAAATGGGCAGAAAAAACTAATTTGGTTCCCTTCCGTCAAGAAAGTCTGAAAGCGGCGGAAAAATGGGTAATTGAACGACAGGAAGACACGGGCGATTGGGGGGGAATTATCCCGGCGATGTTAAATTCTCTATTAGCTTTAAAAGCCCTAGGTTATGATGTTTACGATCCGATTGTTGCCCGGGGTTTAAAAGCGGTGGATAATTTTGCCATTGAGACAGATAATACCTATTGTGTGCAGCCCTGTGTGTCGCCGGTTTGGGATACCGCTTGGGTAATTCGATCGCTAATTGAATCCGGTCTAAATCCCGCTCATCCAGCTATGATTAAAGCGGGACAATGGTTAATCGATCAACAAATTCTTGATTATGGCGATTGGGCGATTAAAAATAAAATCGGAACCCCCGGGGGTTGGGCTTTTGAATTTGACAATCGCTGGTATCCCGATTTAGACGATTCGGCAGTGGTGGTGATGGCTTTAGAGTTAATTAAAATGCCCGATGAAAATATTAAAAAAGCTGTGATGAAACGGGCAGTTAATTGGATGGCTACTATGCAGTGTAAAGCTGGTGGTTGGGGAGCTTTTGACATCGATAACGATCAAAACTGGCTTAATTCTTTGCCCTATGCCGATCTAAAAGCAATGATCGATCCTAATACGGCTGATGTGACTGCCAGAGTTCTAGAAATGTTAGGCACTTGTGATGTTAAAATGGAGGAAAATCGAGTTAAAAAAGCTTTGGATTATCTGGAAAAAGAACAGGAAGCTGATGGTAGTTGGTTTGGTCGTTGGGGTGTAAATTATATTTATGGAACCAGTGGGGCGTTATCTGCTTTGGCTTTTCTGGAACCGAATAAATATCGCCAGCAATTGCAAAAAGGAGCCAATTGGTTAAGCAGTTGTCAAAATGTTGATGGTGGTTGGGGTGAAACCTGTTTTAGTTACAATAACCCTAAATTTAAAGGACAGGGAAATAGTACCGCTTCCCAAACTGCTTGGGCATTAATCGGTTTATTAGCCGTCGGGAAAGTCACCGGTAATTATCAGCGAGAAGTGATTGAAAAGGGCGTTAACTATCTTCTTGTTACCCAAAAAGAAAATGGTACATGGGATGAAGATTACTTCACCGGTACAGGTTTTCCCTGTCATTTTTACCTCAAATATCATTTCTATCAGCAGTATTTTCCTTTACTGGCTTTGGGGCGTTATCGGGCTTTAATTTAGTCTGTTAACCTATGCGTTAAGACAGGAAATTAAGCTTAACTGTCTAGCGCATTTTTTGTGACTAACTAGGAAAAAATAAATCAGGAGATATATTTAAAAAATTGGCTAATTTTTTAATGTAGACAGGAGTTAGATCTTGTTGCCCATCAAGAATATCATCCAGGGTTGACTTACTTTCAAAAATAGATAGCAAATCTTGCTTTTGTAGGTTTCTTTCCTCTAGTATGAATTTTAACAATTCAATTCCATAAATATCAGGTATTGGCTCTTGATTTTCCTCATACTCATAAATTAAAGCCCCTAAAACATTTAGATATTCCCTTTCTTCTACCGTTAATTGGGGTTTGTCTAAAAGGCGATTAATAACCTCCTGCATCATTTCTAAGTCTTCCTCATTGTGAATAGGACGAGGAGGGTATTGCTTTAATAATTCTAAGTATTTATCAGTGGCAAACATAATTTAATAATATCTATGCTCGATCGACTATTGCGTTTAGATACCTCACACCTTAATAATTAAGTATAGAATAGCCAAGTCTCCAGACTACCGCTTAACCAAAACTTCTATTATCCCGATGAGAAATCTCTATTTTCTTTTGCCCGGTACTACTTCTCCTTTTGGTGGGGGTGGACTGTGGGCAGAAATGAAAACTGTCAATTTGGCTAGTCAAATTTGTAGCGCCCAGATTGTGACTTATCGTCAAAAAGAGTTAAATTATCCTTTTTTAGAGGATATACTCGCGAAAATAAACTCAGATGACAGTATTTTTGTGGTTAGCTGGGGTTTTGATGTTCCTAAACTGGTGCAAAAATTGCGATCGCATAATATCATTTATCATGCCCATAGTACAGGTTACGGCTTCCGTTTACCCTCCCAAATACCAATTATCACCGTTAGCCGTAATACTATGGGGTATTGGGGAGAAAAAGCTCCTAATGCTTTAATTTACTATCTTCCTAATCAAATTGGCTCAGAATTTCTCAATTTAGGCTTAGAAAGAGATATCGATGTCCTAGTACAGGGGCGCAAATCCTCAAAGTATCTTCTCAATCGTCTAGTTCCCGCCCTCCGTCCCCACTGCCGCGTTAAGGTTTTAGATAGCTATGTGGAGGATTTAGTGGGATTATTCAATCGCAGTCGGGTTTATCTCTACGATTCGGCTGAATATTGGGCTGTAAACGGTTTAACGGAGGGTTTTGGCTTACCGCCCCTGGAAGCTTTAGCCTGTGGTTGTACGGTATTTTCTAGTGTTAATAGCGCCCTAGCCGATTATCTCGATCCCGGTTTCAATTGTCAAAAAATCGGGGCTTATTCCAGTCAATACGATCTAGAACGTATTCTTAATTATGTCCGTAATTTTCCCGTTAATTCTTTACAAGCTAATTTTCTCGATGATTATCATCCCGAAAAATTATTACCACGTTTTGAAACAATTTTGAGAGAAATTAATGCTTTCTTTGATCTTAAAAAACGCTATCCGGCTGATATAGAAGGTTTAGAACCCCTGCGACTTAAAAAATTATGGATACAGAGTTCTCTGGCTAAACTTAAGAAAAAACTGTTTAAGTAGCAGTGATATTTCCTTAATTATTCGCCAATTCAAAAATCAAACTCATCAACTTTAAGAGTTGACAGAGAAAGATCGATCGGCTATTCAGTTATCAGTGATCAGTTATCAGTGAACAGGGATATCGGGAGAAAAAAGCTGATGGCTGACTCCCCAAAAGGAAAACTTTCTACTTCACCATTAAGATAACTGCTATATAATTATTTCTAACTCTTACCCCTAGTATGTTTATGAAGCGAGGAATTTACATTACCGCTAACGATCGAGTTATTGATCAAGCGATCGCATTAATGAATAGTATTCGTTTGTACGATCCCGATTCTCCCGTTATCTTGATTCCCTACGACAATAATTATCAAAAAATTGCCGATTTATTAGCAGAAAAATATGGCGTTATTCTTTATCCAGATCTGCAATTAGTAGAAGAATTGGCACAAAAAATCTATGATATTTTTGGAGAAAAATTCTTTGCTCGTCCTAATCAATTTCGCAAGCAGGTGTGTTGGTTTGGAGAACTAGATCAATTTCTTTATATCGATACCGATATCGTAGTTTTTGAAAAAATAATAGATAATCTAAATTTCCTCGATACCTACGATTTTCTCTGCTGTGATTACCAACACAAAAAAGGGATTACTGATGTCTTTAATCCGATTGTTTTAGAACAAGGAATATTCACAGAAAATGATCTAACTGGAATGTTTAACGGTGGTTTTTGGGCTAGTAAAAAGAATCTATTCTCAGAACAGGAATTATATAGCGCTTTTCAAGAATGTGCCGCTCATCCAGAATATTTTGATTTTTCTCAAAAAACCTCCGATCAACCGATTATTAATTATACCATTCTCAAACGAGTTCCCAATCGATTTAATCTTGTCCGCGCCCCGGGTTGTCAAGCGGGAAATTGGGGGGGAAGTTCTCATTTTCAACGTCAGGGGAATATTTTAATCGATCCGAAATTAAATCAGCCCTTAAAATATTTACATTGGGCAGGAATTCGCATTGAACCGGGTTGTCCCTACTGGGATATCTGGAAATATTATCGTTATCTAGATGATCCTAATCCCCCCGCAGATCCGCCAGCAAGCAAACCAAAAAATCCTTTTCAGAGATTATTAGATAAAATCAAATTATAGGTTTGATTTTTCCTCTCGCACCATTTAAGATAACTGCTGCAATTTAACTCCAATCCTGTTGCTCCTCGCTTTGACGCATTTGATACACTTGTCCGTGACTGTGCAGTTGTCGAGTTTTTGCCCATAAACTAGCTTCATCTAACTGCCATTTTTCTAGGATTAAATCTAAATCTCTTTGGATTTCTCTTGCCCCCGGAAAGTTTTGATAACGTATGCGTAAACGAGCGCATTCAGCTAAGTTTAAATCATTGGGTTCTGATTGCAGTAGCTGATCAACAATCGGGCGATCGATTCTTTCCTGTGGATGTTGTTGTTCTTGGTTTTTACTAGCCATAATTAATCGAACCAACCGATATCGGAATCCGTTAACTCTGTGGGGGTAGGATTGGGGGCAATATAACGGGCTAAAGTGGCCATTTCAAAGTTATAAAGACTGGGTTTCTTAGGCACAGGTTTGGTAATTGCTGACGGTTCAGGGGTGGGACTATTTTCTAGGTTTTTAATTTGATTATATAATTTTTCAATTAACTGTTTTTTATCAGTCAGTTCTGTTTCTGTCTTGCTTAATTGACTCGATAATTTTTCAATTAACTGTTTTTTATCAGTCAGTTCTGTTTCTGTCTTGCTTAATTGACTCGATAATTTTTCAATTAACTGTTTTTTATCAGTCAGTTCTGTTTCTGTCTTGCTTAATTGACTCGATAATTGTGCTACCAAAGTAGTTTTTTCCGAGAGGACAGATTCTAACTGCTCGGTCTGTTGTTGTAACTGCTGTAACCTGACAGAGAGTTCCAGATTTTCTTTAAGTTCTTCTTCCAGAGAAATAACTTTTTCTTGGAGAGTTTGCCCATTTTTCTTGGTTTTTTCTAACTCTGCCGTCAAGTCGTTAATTTTTGCCTGTAGGGTGGCGTTAGTTTCCTTAGAACGTTTGGGAGAAGGAGAGGGTTGGGATTCTACCTCTTTATTAGCTTCTTTACGGATGAGATCGTTTAAATTACCTTTGGTCATAAGCTCTGCAAATAGGATATTACGATAGAGTCGGATACTGTCCAGAAATCTGTTGGTTTGGGTAATCGATAATTATTCGCCCGATATACAAGCTTGATTACGCTGGGGAATTGTTCCATAGGTTTTATTTTATAGCTTTAGGTCGATCGATCCCTGTCCATTTGAGGAATGAGAACAAATACCTAAATCTCAGTTTCGCCGGTAAGATTCTAAATTTTTCTGTAGTTAATGATACGGAATACTAAATTTGTGTCAGACTAAAGGTAGAAGTTGATCGCACCTGTGGCAAGGATAAATTTATGAATATTGAAGAAAAAGCACGTCTTAATTTAACCCAAGAACGACAAGCAGAAGGAATGCTCGAAGAAAAAGTCTTAACTCGTACAGAGGAGCTTTTAGGGGAAGGGGAGGCAGGAACTGCAAAAGCGCGGGTTTTATTAACTGAAAATCGTCAAGAAGACGAAAAACTCCAAGATAAGATTTTAGAACGTTCGATCGAAGCTATGCAATAGCCTTTCGGTGAGGACTGGGAATATCCACACAAGTCTAGATAAATGTCTGTAGAGACGTGGTTTTCCCCGTCTCTATTTCAATTCCCGATAACTAATCACTGTTAAACTAATCACTGTTCACACTCTGGACAGTGAAAAAATGCAGATCCGAAGAAAACACCCCAATCCTGCCGTTAAAGTTGAGAGTTTGAGTTATGTGGTGAAAGTGCCAGAGGCACAACCGCAAAATATTTTAGAAGAAATCGTTTGGCATAAGGAGATAGAAGTCGATAAATTGCGCGAACGGTTGCCTTTATTGGAATTACGCCAAAAAATAGCCAATACTGCGCCACCTTGCGACTTTTTAGCCGCCTTAAACCAGGGTAAAACCCAACCCGCTTTGATTGCCGAAGTGAAAAAAGCTTCCCCTAGCAAGGGAGTCATCCGCGAAGATTTTGATCCTGTAGCGATCGCCCGTACCTATGAACAGGGAGGGGCCACTTGTTTATCGGTTTTAACCGATAGTAAGTTTTTTCAAGGTAGTTACGAAAATCTTAGCCTCGTCCGGCAAGCGGTATCTTTACCCCTATTATGCAAGGAATTTATCCTTTATCCCTATCAAATCTACTACGCTCGCTCTAAAGGAGCCGATGCTGTCCTTTTAATTGCCGCTATTTTAAGCGATCAAGACCTAGCATATTTTGTCAAAATTGTCAAGGGTTTAGGGATGACAGCTTTGGTAGAGGTGCATAGTCTGGCTGAATTCGATCGAGTGTTAGCCATTGAGGGAATCGAACTAATCGGCATTAATAACCGCAATTTAGAGACATTTACAGTCGATTTAGACAATACTCGCCAATTACTAGAAGCCAGGGGCGAAAAGGTGCGAGAAAAAGGTATTCTGATCGTCAGCGAATCGGGATTACACACAGCAACAGATCTGGCGAAAGTGAAGCAAGCGGGAGCAAATGCGGTTCTAATTGGCGAATCTTTGGTAAAACTGCCCGATGCTGCCCGCGGTATCCAAAAACTCTTTGAAAATCGGGAATAGGAGTTAGGAAGTGGGGAAGTGGGGAGAGGGAATTATGAATTATAAATTATGAATTATGAAGTGGGGAATTGGGGAGATGGGGAAGCTGTCTCATCACCCTATCACCCCAAAACCCTATCACCCTATCTCCTGAATCCTGATTCCCGACTACTGATCACTGATAACTGACAAGGCTATCTGCCGGGATATAATCAGAGTTTGCCGAATCTTAAATCATCCCCTCAGAATTGATGCGATCGAGATTTGGTTTTTTATCTTTTTGAATATAGCCCAACGAGAGAGGACGAACCATGGAAAATAAAAATATGTTGATGATTCCCGGCCCCACACCAGTGCCGGAAGCGGTATTATTGGCTATGGCTAAAGCACCTATCGGTCATCGGACGGGTGCTTTTAGCAAGGTAATCGCCGAATTAACCGAAAATCTTAAATGGTTGCATCAAACCAGTGGCGATGTTTTAATGCTAACTGCTTCGGGAACCGGTGCCATGGAAGCGGGAATTATTAATTTTCTCAGCCCCGGCGATCGAGTTTTGGTGGGAGATAATGGTAAATTTGGGGAACGTTGGGCGAAAGTGGCGAAAGCATACGGCTTAAATGTGGATATCATTAAGGCAGAATGGGGTAAACCCCTAGATCCAGAGGCATTTACCGCTAAACTGACCGAAGACAAGGAAAAAGCCATCAAAGCGGTAATTATCACCCATTCGGAAACTTCCACCGGGGTTCTCAATGACTTGGAAAGCATTAACAAAGCGGTAAAAGACCACGGGGAAGCTTTAATTATCGTCGATGCTGTCACCAGTTTAGGAGCTTATCATATTCCCATCGATGAATGGGGTTTAGATGTGGTCGGTTCTGGTTCCCAGAAAGGTTATATGATTCCTCCCGGTTTAGGTTTTGTTTCCGTAAGTCAAAAAGCTTGGAAAGCCTACGAAACCGCCAAACTGCCCCGTTTTTATCTAGATTTGGGCAAATACAAAAAAGCCACCGATGAGGATAGTTCCCCCTTTACCCCTCCAGTTAACCTGATGTACGGTTTACAAGCTTCTCTGCAAATGATGAGAAGGGAGGGATTAGCGGCAATTTTCGCCCGTCACCAACGCTTAACGAAGATGACGCGGGCCGGTATGCGGTCCCTGGATTTGCCCCTCTACGCGGCGGATTACTGCGCTTCCACGGCGATTACTGCCGTGGCCCCCACTCTAGTAGATGCGGAAAAAATTCGTTCGACTCTCAATAAAAAGTTCGACATCGCTGTGGCTGGTGGTCAGGATCACCTCAAGGGTAAAATCTTCCGTATCGGTCATTTAGGTTTTGCTAGTGAGAGGGATATCCTCACGGTTATCGCTGCCATTGAAGCGACTTTAATCGAGCTAGGTGTCGAAGGTGTCACCCCCGGCGCCGGTGTGGCTGCGGCTGCCTCTGTGATGGTGCAGGGTTAATCTTGGGTTGGCTTTTCCCCTTCTCTCCAAAGAGGGGGATTTTTGCCGGAAGATATACCAAAATAGTATGATTAACTTCCAATCCAACTTTAAAAACCCGGTTATGGATTGTTTCCCCCGCTCGGCACTCACCCACTCTCCTACACCTTTTAAACAGGATTTAGTATGACTTCATCGCGGGCCGATTTGGGGCAAATGCAAAGCCGGATCCTGCGCTGTCCAACCGACGGGAGTATCTAAGCGCACCTCAAAATGAAGATGGGGGGGAATAATATCCGGTTGTCCCGTGGTGCCAACCGCACCGATAACGTCTCCTGCTCGTACCCGTTGGTCAATTCTGACTGTAACCCTGCTTAAATGGGCATAACGGGTCTGCCGGCGACCTAAATGATTAATTACTACCAAATTACCATAGGCCCCTTCCTGACCCACATAAATCACGAGACCATCTTCGGCGGCTAGAACGGGTGTACCAATATCTGCGAGAAGATCAATACCACTATGAAAGAGATTTTTCGGTTCCGTGGGGCTTTTTTGCCAACCGTAGGCTAATCCGACAGTGCTGGCAAAGGGTAAGGGATAAGAACTTAATCCAGTATAATCCGATCGCTTGCCAGCGGCGGACCAATTGGTGCCAGGGATAAAAACTATTGTCGGCCGGCGACCACAACCGTTAAGCTCAAAGAGTATATCGGCACGAATACCATAGGCTGCTTCTAAATCGCGCCAAGTGGAACCCCGGGGTGCTTCGATGCGAATGCCGTTCATCGGGGGAATAAAGATTTCTTTCCCGACGGGGGCCAAACCATTTTTGAGAATAGTCGGATTGAGTTTAATTATCGTTGCGGGGATAAGAGCGTATTTTTCGGCGATGGAGGCGATCGTTTCTCCCGCTTGGATTTTATGGCGTTGTAACCTTGATAAAATCGGCAGGGGACAAACATTATCAGACCCTTGGGCAAAAATTAATTTTTGATTTAAGCCCAAAAAACCTAGACAAAAAAACCAAATTGTGCTAGTCAAACTTAGCCAAATTTTCTCACTTCTGATTCTCCGACCCATGACCATAAAAAAAGCGATTTCTTGACTACAAAACTCGGAGAATACTAGGAATACTGTCAATAGCTTCTAAAGACTCTATTGCCACTAAAGCGTTGCGGAAATTGCCCTCGCGCACATCGTGGGTGACAACGACAATTTCGGCTAAATCACCCCTAATACCAATTTGTACCACGGATTCTAGACTAACCCCATGGTCGCCGAAAGCCATACCTAAATGACCGATGACCCCCGGCACATCGCGACAGAGAAAACGAGCATAAAAACGGGTCGATAAATCCTCCATGGGGGCGATTTGACAATAATGCTGGTGAACACAGCTTAAAAGCGGGTCAAGTTCCTTGGTTTTGCCACTACTTTTTAAAATTCCGACGATATTCATCACATCCGATACTACTGCACTGGCCGTCGGTCCGCCACCAGCACCCGGTCCATAAAACATCACTTGTCCCAAGGGTTCCCCCTCGACCAGAATAGCGTTATAGACTCCGTTAGCATTAGCGAGGGGATGGATTTTCGGTACTAGGGTTGGATGAACCCGCAGCTCTAGGGTATCGGAATCCTCTTTAACCGTATCTTTTGCGATCGCTAATAATTTAATCACAAATCCCAGTCTATCAGCGTAGGCGATATCGACGGCGCTAACTTGCCGGATACCTTCACAGTAAACATCTTCCCGTTTTACCCGACCTCCAAAACCCAGAGAGGCTAAAATAGCGATTTTATCGGCCGCGTCGAATCCATCCACGTCCGCAGTGGGATCCGCTTCTGCATAGCCTAATTCCTGAGCTTTGGCCAGCACTTCGCTAAAATCTGCCCCTTTTTGGCTCATTTCCGTGAGAATATAGTTAGTTGTGCCGTTGACAATTCCCATAATGCTGCTGATACGATTGGCGCCGAGGGATTGTTTCAAGGGTTTAATGACGGGAATTCCACCACCCACGGCCGCTTCTAGGAGGACATAAACCCCTTTTTCGTTGGCCTTGGCGTAGATTTCGTCACCAAAACGGGCAATAACCGCCTTATTTGCCGTAACAACGTGCTTTCCCGATGCGATTGCCTGGAGAATTAAAGAGCGTGCTGGTTCCAAACCCCCCAATAATTCGACAATAATATCAATTTCGGGGTCAGTAACGATCGATTCTAGGTCAGTGGTCAAAAGATGGGGAGAAAGCTCGATTTCTCTCGGTTTATCTAGGGATCTAACTCCCACTCGTCCAATGGTAATCTCTTTGAGTACGGGATGACGACCAAAAGGATCAAGGAGGATTTTCGCTGTTCCCGTCCCCACAACCCCGAAACCGAGTAAACCAATCTTAAAGGTCACGCTTTTATCTCCTGCTAGTCCGACGCAAAAAATACTAATGGCCAAGCCCTCGCCATTGTCGATTTTATCATTACAAGGTCTTTGTCTGTCGGGTTTTCTTTTGCTTCCCTGACACCACTAACACAACTCAAATGGTGGGAGTTAGCTAATTTTCAGCCCGCGAATCGCATAATCTAATAATTCGATAGGATGAATAACGGGTGTATCTTTTCCCTGTAATTGTAGATGTTTTTTAATTTGTAGGGAACAACCCGGATTAGGAGAAGCAATCACCGCAGCCCCAGTATTTAATAAATTGCGGACTTTCTGCTGACCTAATTCATCGGCAGTATCTGGCTGTAGCATATTATAAACTCCGGCACTACCACAACACAAGGCCGCATCGATAGGTTCTTTTAAGTTAATATTGGGGATTTTTTGCAATAATTGTCGTGGCTGCACGGAGATTTTTTGTCCGTGTAAAAGATGACAGGCATCTTGATAAACTAGGGTTAATTCTGTCTCGGTAATCGGCGATAAATCAGCAGTTAACCCCACTACATCTAAAAATTCTTGAGCATCGCGTACTTTAGCCACAAACTCCTTAGCCTTATCTTTATATTCAGGATCATCGGCTAAAATATGATGATATTCCTTGAGAGTATGACCACAACCCGCCGCATTGATAATAATATAATCAACCTCGCTTGCTGCGAAACTATCAATCATTTGTCTGGCCAAACTTTGTGCTTGTTTTTCCTGTCCTTGGTGTGCGGGTAAAGCGGCACAACAACCCTGGGTTTTTGGGATAACCACTTCACAACCATTGGCAGTTAAAACCCGCACTGTCGCTTCATTTACCGGCGAGAAAAAGAGGCGCTGCACACAACCTAAAACCACCCCTACCCGATAGCGTTTTTCCGTTTGGGAAGGAATAACATCGGGATAGTTTTTAAACAGAGAATTTAGGGTAATTTTGGGGAGAATTGATTCCATGGCCGCTAGACGGGGAAAGAGCATTTTTAAGATACCCGATTTCCTGACTAGGGTTTGTAATCCCAGGGTTTGATATAACCAGAGGAAAGGTAAAAATAATTTGAGACGGACGGGATAGGGAAAGAGATTAAAAATCAGAAAACGAATAATTTTATCTTTAAAACTGCGGGGTTGATTGCGTTCCACTTGCGGACGAACTGCGGCGATTAATTGATCGTATTGTACTCC
>NZ_JADBUP010000017.1:0-78049 GCF_020245605.1 Microcystis sp. M061S2
AAAACGGGTAGTTTTTAATCATCTCAGTTGGTTATCCTATCGGCAAATTTTACAGGCCCTAGGGGAAAATAATCGCGCCCATTTATTTTATGATCGTGGCACTTTAGAGATTACTATGCCCCTAGAAGAACACGAGTTTTACCGAGAATTAATCGGATTATTTATCCGGATTTTGGTGGTAGAATTGGGTTTAAAAATTAAAAGTATGGGTTCCACAACTCTAGCTAGGGAAGATTTAGAACGAGGAGCAGAACCGGATAATGCTTACTATATTCAAAATCAAGCTAAAGTGCTAGGAAAAAGAATTAATTTAACTGAAGATCCGCCCCCAGATTTAGTGGTGGAAGTGGATATAACCCACACGGATATTAATAAATTAGCACTTTATGCCCGTTTGGGAGTGCCGGAATTATGGCGTTTTAATGGACAAATCTGGCGCATTTATCGGTTAGAAAAGGGGGTTTATCAGGAAGGAGAATTTAGTCCCACTTTTCCCCTAGTTCCGAAAACTAAACTCTATGAATTTTTAGCCACTGCTAAAGAGGATGAAGTGAGAGCAGAAAAGAATTTAAGAGCATGGTGTCAACAGACTTTTAAAAATTAGGTGGGCAATGCCCACCCTAATCTTAGGATGGCGGTTTGTAGGTAGAAGCAACGGATAATTCCTTTAATTGCTTCGCTGCCACTGTTGAAGGTGCAGAAGTGAGTAAACAACTAGCTTGCTGGGTTTTCGGGAAAGCAATCACATCGCGAATTGATTCTTCCCCCGCTAACAACATCACCAAGCGATCTAAACCGTAGGCGATGCCACCGTGGGGAGGGGTTCCGTATTCAAAAGCTTCTAACAAAAAGCCGAATTTATTATAGGCTTCCTCTGGGGATAGACCGATGGTGGCGAAGACTTTTTCCTGTACTTCCCGTTGATAGATCCGCAAACTGCCGCCACCGATTTCAATACCATTAAAAATCATATCGTAGGCTAGGGCGCGAGCCTGGGCTAGATCCTCTAAATCTTCGGGATTGGGGGCAGTAAAGGGATGATGCAATGCTTCTAGGCGTTTTTCCTCGGTGTTGTATTCAAACATCGGGAAATCCGTCACCCAGAGGAGGTTGATTTTCTCGGGATCAATTAATCCCAATTGTTCCCCTAAAACTAAGCGTAGGCGGGATAGGGATTTATTGACTGTATCGGTATCTCCCGCCCCAAATAACAGCAGATGGCCCGGTTTTGCGCCAGTCTTCTCGATTAAAGCCTGTTTTTGTGCCTCTGTCAGGTTATCTTTAATCGCACCAATGGTATCAAAATCGTAGTCTTCGCGCACGCGGATGTAGGCGATTCCCTTCGCACCCGCATCGGTGGCTTCTTTGAATAAATCCCCACCCGGTTTGATTCTGACGTTAGAAATCGCCTCGTTACCGTTGGGAATCGGTAAAACTTTCACCGTCCCCCCACTAGCGATCGCACCTGAAAACACCTTAAATCCCGAATCGGCAAAAATCTCCGCCACATTGACCAATTCCAAGCCAAAACGGGTATCGGGGCGATCGACCCCATAGCGATCCATAGCCTCAGCATAGGTTAAACGGGGCAGGGGCAGGCTTATATCAATATTTTTGACTTTTTTGAAGATATGAGCGATTAAAGCCTCATTTAGGGCTAAAATCTCAGGTAAGGAGAGAAAACTCATCTCCATATCCAACTGAGTAAATTCCGGTTGACGATCAGCGCGCAGATCTTCATCGCGGAAACAGCGAGCGATTTGATAGTAGCGATCCATTCCCGACACCATTAATAATTGCTTAAATAGTTGCGGTGATTGGGGTAAAGCGTACCATTGGCCTTGGTTGACCCGGGAAGGAACCAGATAATCCCGCGCCCCTTCGGGAGTCGATCGAGTTAAAATTGGCGTTTCCACTTCGATAAAATGCTGTTCATCTTCGAGAAAACGGCGCATTTCTTTGACAACTTGGTGACGTAGTTGTAAATTCTGACTCATACGCTCCCGGCGTAGGTCTAGATAGCGGTATCGCAAGCGCACATCTTCCCGGACCGATTCACTTTCGGAACTAGAGACGACAAAAGGCAGTTGTTTAGTAACCCCGTTGAGAATCTCGATGCTAGTGGCGTAAATTTCGATTTCTCCGGTGGCAATGCGCGGGTTAAGGGATTCGGTAGGCCTTTGACTGACTGTTCCCGTCACCTTGATGACATACTCGTTTCTGACGGTTTCAGCGATGGGGTAGGAAGCGGGGGTTCGTTGGGGATCACTGACGATCTGGACAATACCACTGCGATCCCGTAGATCAATAAAAATAACGCCACCGTGATCGCGACGGCGATCGACCCAACCGAAGAGGGTGACACTTTTTTCAATTTCGATCGCGCTAAGGTCGCCACAGTAGTGAGTTCGCATAGTCTAACTAGAGAATTACTTATATTACGAATGTAGTATAGAAAGGATGTGGCCAGAAAAAAATCAGACGGCCTTGTTCATTATGCCGGTATTTTGTCGCTCTTGTCCCCTTGTTTAGGGTATTTTTATGGTCTCTTAGTCCTCAGCTATCGGCTTTTCGCGGATCGGCTATAATCAACAAGGCTCATCTAGCAGTTACCGATTTTCAACGATTAAAATCATGAATTCCTTAGAAAAAAAAATGGTGGAACTGTTAAGAGAACTCAGGGAAGATCACCATGTTTCAGGAGTAAAAGCGGAATTCGAGACGGAAGGAACCCGACTGACGGAAGCGATGCGGTTGAAAGAAATTAGTCTGACAGCGGGGGTAGATTTTAATCTGAAAATCGCCGGTTGCGAAGCGATCAGAGATATCTTTGATGCGGTTAATTTAGGAGTCGATCGCTTGATTGCTCCCATGGTAGAAACAGCCTACGCTTTACAAAAATATCTGCGGGCAGCTAGGAGAATTTTAGCTGATCAACGGGTGGAAGATGTGGAGTTATTAGTTAATATTGAAACGATTACTGCCTGTGAGAATTTTCAGGAAATGTTGGCGATTCCAGAGATAAAATCTCTCCATGGTATCGTCATCGGACGGATGGATTTAGCCTGTTCTTTGGGATTAACTCGTCAGGATGTCAATAGCGAGCAAGTTTTAGCTCTAGCTTTACCTTTGGCAAAAAAGGCTAAGGCTGCCGGTTTGACTGTTGCTATTGGGGGTGGGGTGTCACTGCATTCTTTACCGTTTTTCAAAATGTTCTGCCAAGGACATTTTGACCGCTTCGAGACGCGCAAAGTTATCTTTAATTGTCCCCAAGCTTTGGATAATTTTAGTTTAGCTTTGCCAAAGGCGATCGAGTTTGAATTACTCTGGTTAGAGAATAAAAAAAATTATTATGGTGCTATTGTTGGTGAAGATGACCAGCGTTTAGAAATCTTGCATAATTTACTTTTTGGTTAAAGATATTGGTCAGTTCTATCGACCGCTCAAAACCTAGACAGCAAAGTTATACAGATGTGGACTCATTATGAATAACTTCTCTTAATTAGGGTTAGCTGAAAAAGTTTTTCGTGGTTGCAGGGTCTGGGGTGTGGGGTTTAGAGTGCTTCAATTTGCGCTTGATGTTTGTGCCGACAAGGCTATAATATTGATAGCACCTACTTTTGTACTAAAAACAATGGCATTATCCACCAATTACTTGACGTTTAATCAGAGAAATTATCAATATTGATACAGAAATCTTACAAACACTTTCGACAATGCCAGATTCTCTAAAGCACGAACTTCTGCACTATGCCAAGTATCTCATAGAAAACCACTCAAAGGAATATATGGAATGAATGCCTTCAAGGAAATCAACCCTTGTCACCGAAAAACTTTTCCAAGAGATTCCCCCTGACCAAAGAAAAACCTTTACTTGTGACAAGGTCAATGAATTTTGTGGACATCAAGAGTTGAGTCAGAAATTGGGAGCAGATTTTTATTTTGCTACTCCTTATCATTCTTGGGAGAGGGGATTAAACGAGCATACTAATGGACTATTAAGACAATTTTTTCCCAAGGAAACGAATTTGAAAATCCTTAAGCCAGAGGAAATAGAAAGAGCCGTAAATTTGATTAACAATCGTCCTCGAAAATGTCTTGACTATCGTACCCCGAATAAGGTATTCTATGAGATTAGATAAGACAGTGATTAAATCCAGACTTGAATTGGCCATGACCTCGGAACTATCGAAGCAATACGATCCTAAGATCACAGAAACGAAATGGCAGCAATATTGGGAAAATCAAGAAATATTTAGAGCAAACCCCGAAAAAGGCGGCGAAACCTACTGTATAGTTATCCCTCCTCCCAATGTTACCGGTAGTCTCCACATGGGTCACGCCTTCGAGAGTGCCTTGATTGATACACTTGTTCGCTACAAGCGCATGACCGGCAAAAATACCCTCTGGCTGCCCGGTACGGATCACGCTAGTATTGCAGTACAAGCCATACTTGATCGCCAATTAAAAGCCGAAAAAACCGACCGTTACCAACTAGGAAGGGAAAAATTCCTCGAACGCGCTTGGCAATGGAAAGAGGAGTCCGGTAGTACCATTGTTAATCAACTGCGACGCTTGGGGGTATCCGTCGATTGGACGCGGGAACGTTTCACCATGGATGAGGGACTTTCCCATGCTGTTCGTACTGCTTTTATCAAACTTTATCAAGACGGATTAATCTATCGCGGTCAATACTTAGTTAACTGGTGTCCCGAATCCCGGTCGGCCGTTTCCGATTTAGAGGTGGAAAACAAGGACATTGAGGGAAATCTCTGGTATTTTCGCTATCCTCTCAGCGATGGTAGCGGTTATCTTCAAGTGGCCACCACAAGGCCTGAAACCATGCTCGGTGATACTGGTGTAGCTGTCAACCCGCAAGACCCCCGTTATCGCCATTTAATCGGCAAAACCGTCACTTTACCGATAATGGGGCGAGAAATCCCCATTATTGCCGATGAATTGGTGGATACTGAATTCGGTACCGGTTGCGTCAAAGTTACGCCGGCCCACGATCCTAAAGATTTTGAGATGGGTAAACGCCATAATTTAGCCTTTATTAATATCATGAATTTAGACGGCAGTTTAAACGAAAATGCCGGAATATTCGCAGGTCAAGATCGTTTTGTTGCCCGCAAAAATGTTGTTAAAAAACTCGATGAAGACGGCTTTTTAGTCAAGATTGAAGCCTATCGCCATAGCGTCCCCTATAGCGATCGAGGTAAAGTTCCCGTGGAACCCCTTTTATCTACCCAATGGTTCGTTAAAATCGAACCTTTAGCCACAAAAGCTTTAGCCTATTTAGATCAGGAAAACTCGCCCCGTTTTGTGCCGGAAAGATGGACAAAAGTTTATCGTGATTGGTTAGTTAAACTAAAAGATTGGTGTATTTCTCGACAACTGTGGTGGGGTCATCAAATTCCCGCTTGGTACATTATCAGTGAAACTAATAACGAAATTACTAACCATACTCCCTTCGTCGTTGCCCAGGATGAAAACTCCGCTTTAGCCAAGGCTAAACAGGAGTATGGAGAGGATATAATTATTCAACAAGACCCCGATGTTTTAGATACTTGGTTTTCTTCGGGATTGTGGCCATTTTCGACTATGGGCTGGCCAGAAAAAACCCTTGATCTAGACACCTATTATCCCACTACAACCCTCGTCACTGGTTTTGATATTATCTTTTTCTGGGTGGCCAGAATGACGATGATGGCGGGCTATTTTACGCAACAAATGCCCTTTAAAGATGTGTATATTCACGGTTTAGTTAGGGATGAAAACGGCAAAAAGATGTCTAAATCTGCCAATAACGGCATCGATCCCCTAATTTTAATTGATAAATATGGAACCGATGCTTTACGATATACCTTAATTCGAGAAGTGGCAGGAGCAGGACAGGATATCAGTCTGCAATATAACCGTAAAACCGATGAATCGGAATCCGTAGAAGCTGCCCGAAATTTTGCCAATAAAATTTGGAATGCTTCCCGTTTTGTCATGATGAATCTGGAGGGAAAAACCCCAGAAGAATTGGGAGAACCAGTTTTAGAAAATTTAGAATTAGCCGATCGCTGGATTTTATCTCGTTATCATCAAACAGTACAAAAAACTAGAGATTATCTAGAAAATTATGGCATGGGGGAAGCGGCTAAAGGTCTATACGAATTTATCTGGCGCGATTTCTGTGATTGGTATATCGAGTTAGTAAAAACTCGTTTATGGAAGGATAAAGAATCGGTTTCCTGCGCTACAGCCAGGCAAACTTTGGCTTTTATCTTGGCAGGGACATTAAAATTATTACATCCCTTTATGCCCCATATTACCGAGGAAATTTGGCATCATTTAACCAAAGAAAATCAGCAAGTTTTGGCTTTAGAAACCTATCCAATAGCTGATAGTTCTCTGATCGATCTAGACTTAGAAAATACTTTTGAGTTATTAATAGAAAGTATTCGGGTGTTGCGTAATTTGCGGGCCGAAGCGGGGATTAAACCGGGAGCAACTATCACGGCAATTTTACAGACAGAAAACAGCCAAGAATTAGCTATTTTGCAACGCGGACAAGTGTACTTAAAAGACTTGGCCAAGATTGAAAACTTAATTTTGACTGCCAAATTAACCGAGGAAGTCAATCAAGCGATCGCCGGTGTTGTCGCTACGGTAGAAATCCTTATACCCCTGTCCGGATTGGTTGATATATCGGTATTGGCTGGGAAATTAGCGAAAAATTTAGCTAAAGTAGAAGGGGAAATCAAGGGTTTTAGCGATCGCCTGAGTAAACCTAGCTTTGTCGAAAAAGCTCCAGAAGCTTTAATCCAAAAAACGAAGCAAGCTTTAGCAGAGGCCGAAAAACAAGCCCAAATTCTCCAAGAACGCTTAAAACGCCTGCATTAACGGAGGCAGGGGTAATTTTGGGGATTTTCCGAAAAATAGGGCAGTTTTCAGGCTACCCTAACCGGAAAATTAATCCCCAAAATGGGAGATAATCGCGTCGGCAAATTCGGAACATTTCAGGGGAGGATTAACGGGAGGTTCCATCAGACGCGCTAAATCGTAGGTAACTTGTCGATTAGCGATCGCTGCTGCGATGCCTTTTTTAATCAAATCGGCCGCTTCTTGCCATCCCATGTATTCCAACATCATCACCCCGGAAAGAATCACCGAACCGGGGTTAATTCGGTCTAAACCGGCGTGTTTAGGGGCCGTGCCGTGGGTTGCCTCAAAAATAGCGCAAGTATCGCCAATATTCGCCCCAGGTCCCATCCCTAAACCACCGACGATCGCCGCTGCCGCATCGGAGAGATAATCGCCATTCAGGTTCATGGTGGCGAGGATCGAGTATTCATCGGGACGGGTTTGGATCTGTTGGAAGATACTATCGGCAATGCGATCGTTGACCATAATTTTATCTTGCCACTGGCCATGGCCGTGGGTTTCCCAGATAGCATCGAGAACACTGGTCACTTCTTGGCAGATTTTGGCTTTTTTCTCGTCCGTGAGGGCATCATAACCCGGTTCCACCATGCGGGCGTTATCTTCAATGGTCAGATCGGGGTTTTTCTCCTTATTGCTCAGGATCCATGATTCCATCTCGGTGACGCACACATCCCGGAATTCACTTTTAGCTAATTCATAACCCCAATCCCGGAACGCCCCTTCCGTATATTTCATAATGTTACCCTTGTGGACAAGCGTAACTTGATTTTTCGGTTTCGGTAAAGTCAGCGCTCGTTCGATCGCCCGGCGGACTAATCTTTGGGAACCCGTCTTACTAATTGGTTTGATCCCGATACCCGCGTCGAGGGGAATTTGTTTTTTACCGTGTTCGGGAGTGGCGGGAATTAGTTCGGTGTTGAGATAATTAATCAGTTTATCGGCGATTTCCGTGCCTTGTTTCCATTCGATACCGAGATAGATATCCTCGGTATTTTCCCGATAGACAATGACATCGAGTTTTTCCGGGGTTTTATGGGGGGAAGGGGTTCCCGCATAGTAACGACAGGGACGAACACAGGCATAGAGGTCAAAAATTTGCCGCAAAGCCACATTCAGGGAACGAATGCCGCCACCGATGGGAGTGGTCAAGGGACCCTTGATGGCAATACCATATTCTCTAATCGCTGTCAATGTATCTTGAGGTAGATATTGATAGGTCCCGTAGATTTCGCAAGCTTCATCGCCAGCATAGACTTTAAACCAATGGATTTTCCTTTGACCACCGTAGGCTGTGGCGATCGCCGCATCGATAACTTTTGCGGTTGCGGGCCAGATATCGACTCCCGTACCGTCACCACGAATGAAGGGAATGATGGGATCGTCGGGAACTAGAGGTTTTCCCTCAGAAAAAGTAATTTTCGAGCCTGTTGTCGGTGGGGTAATTTTTTCGTAGCTCACAGTCATGGGCTTCCAGGAACGGTATTTATCTATACGTTGGCAGTCTAGCGCCGTCAATATCTATACTCAGGGATTTTGGGTAATTTCTTAAAGATTCCCTTGCTGGTATCAACTTCGTACCTCACCATTAAGATAACTGCTATAGCTAAGTAGCTGGTTATAATTAAATTAAAAATGGATTTTAGCTTCGATCCCCCCTGCCCCCCTTGATAAGGGGGGTGCCGGTAGGCGGGGGGATCCCCCCTTAATAAGGGGGGTGCCGATCCCCCCTTAGTCCCCCCTTTAATCCCCCCTTGATAAGGGGGGTGTCTGACAACTTTTAACACCTACCTACTTAAGACTCTTTTAAGCTGCCCGCGTATTTAAATTGCTTGTTGAGATGAGGCAAGAGGCTTCGCCAGAATTTGATGAGGGTTTACCCAAAATTGATCGGGAAGTTATCGACTAACCGTTGGTTCTATAATCTTAATTTTTTCGATGATACCGAAGTTTTCACTAATTGTTCGTGTTGCTTTTAGTTGACCAGTTACTAAAAACTTCAGCTTCATTTTAATTGAGGATGTATCGGCTGGATTTCCTGCTAAAAACTGAATTTGTCGCAGTTGGGCTAAAATTCTCAGGGAATCCGCATTATATTCTGTTTGGTAGGTAGGATCGATTAATTGGTCGTGGTAAGTCAGGATAGAGCCAGCAATGAGAGCCGTTAATTCTTCCAGTTCATTGATAGTTGCAGCTTGTACCTCTATGAAAAGTTCTTGTTCAAAGTTTCTTAGGCTAAAAATCCCGACAAACGAGTAGATAAACAAGATACTTTCTGCCTGTGATATATCATAGGTAAAGTTACACTCTTTGGTTTTATAATTGATGGTAAAGTCTTGTTTTTCCTGAAGCAAAATTTGCTTTTCTTTTAAGCTACCTTCAGGAAAGAAAACTTGACACTGAATCGTTCCTTGTAGCGGTGTTTTGGCTAAGATATATGGCCCTAAAGGTTTTTTTTGGCTGACAGCCAGTTTTTCGCGAAACTCTTCTGGACGCGGTTGATTAGAGGTGTTTTCTCCGGGTTGTTGGCTGATGGTAAAGTAACCCGGAGTTAGCACAATAATCGGGAGATTACTGCTATCATTTGAGTCAATCGGTCCGGCTTTAATGTGTTGCTCTGCGGGAGAAACAACGCTTGCTAAGGTTTCAACTAGCAAGCTGATTATTCTCAAAACTAGGTTTCGAATCATGGCAGTTTTGGGGAATATTAACTATTTCATTGAGAGAGAACTTCTACTTTTTTAGCGTCGTCGAGATTTTCTTCTTCCTCAGCTTGAGCGAGTAACTCTTCTAATGCTTGAATCGCACCACTGATGCGCAGCATAGTAGTTCTTAGATTAGACCCTTGTGTTTCTAGATCAGCTAACATTTTTTGACCGGACTCATATTCGGCTTTGAGTTGTTGGATGCGTTCTTGGATTTGTTCTTTCATGTTCCTTTAGTGATAAGTTGTTTGAGCAAGGATTTCTTCTATGATATTCGATATTTCTGCTTCTGAGTCAATATACTTGGCTAAAACCTGTGCTGTTGTCTCTAATATACGGTTAGAAAACAATTTGGTTAAATCCTGTCTTAATCCTTGTCCAATATACAACTTCAGCAGTGCTTCATAAGACATATCTCGATTAGCAGCTACTTTTTTGATGGTGGCTAAGGTATCTTTTGGAATATCCAGAGAGATTGTCTCTTCAAGACGGGGATGCAGTTTTAAGCTATATTCATCTTCTGGTTTGTTTATAGAGTTTCCTTTCATTTCTAGTAGCTTGACGAGCAGAAATTATACGGTTTATTTTTCCTTTTTCTACATAGATAACTAACAAAAGATGCTGTTCTAAAGAATAACCCAGAATAAAACGACGTTGTTCACTATTGGTAACATTCTGGGGGGAGGCGTTTTTCTGGTTGTTCCTTCATGTTTCTTTAGAGATAAGGTGTTTAAAGTAATCGCTATTATTATTTAATCATAGCTTGACAGCTAATGTTTAGTTCTTTGGTCATTTGATCAAGCCAGATATATTTCCCGCCAACTGACCAGAGCTGCGATCGCAATGGACGCATGGTAACAATTGCTTGTCCGAAGGTAGGGTTAAACATGGCTTTATCACCAGTGATGAGAATGAATTCAGTCATAGATTAATATCATCCTTTGGCCCTAAAGGTAATCCCATCTAAAGAAATCCAGCTAAAATTTCCTGTTACTACTTCAACTTTTCCATCAGGCTGAATATCAACCCGACCAAGTACAGCACTGGCTAGAACTGCGTGAACTTCTCTATAGGCAGGTCTGTAAGTATCAGGAAGCGTAAAAATAGTAGGCTGTCTACCATTTTTTACTACCCCTCTGAGGTGAACTATTCCCAAACTATCTTTGAAATATCCAGCAGGATTATCGGGAGTCCCCCAATTTAGCCAATTGTTCTCCAAAGTTGGTGCTATCCAGTCAGAAGTAGTGATACTTTTTACCGTTATTTTCCCACTAACGTTGACATCACCATTAACATCCAAAATAGCTTTGGTATCAGTTGTACCGATGCCGACTTTGCCAGTAATAATTGCACTGCTATCAATCTTAACTTTGCCTGTCCCTTTTGCTTTCAATACTAAATCTTTATTACTCTCAGTTCCTGCTGGAGAAATAATCCCAAGAACAGAAAGATTACCACTTACATCAAGGGTCATTAAGGATGTTCCATTAGTACCTGCATTGAATGCAGCATCATTGTGTGAACCACCTTTATACCAAGCAAAGTTGCCACTGGTACGAAAATATTTGGTATTATGTTGTACGCCAATTGCATGTACAGTTCCGTATAAATTAAGCATTTGACGCATTGATGAACCAAAGCTAAGTGAACCTGTTACTGATAAATTTCCAGTAACCTTAACTTCTCCTGTCCCTTTTGCTTTCAATCCTAAATCTTGATTAGCATTACTTCCTGCTGCATAAATAGTATTAGAACCAAAGCCAATTCCTTGAGTACCATTGGTATGACGAAATTCTACACCATCACTATCATCTTTAAAATCACCGGTTATATATAAACCTTTAACGGCTGTGGGATGAGTTCCAGTACGAGTAGCCGAGGCAATATCTAACTTAGCAACTGGATTTTTTGTACTACCAATACCAACATTATTCCCTGGCCCATTGATAAGCAAAGGTTTGCTACCATGAGATTGAATCAAAGAATAATCTTGATGATAGCCTAATCGTAGATTAGAAGCATTAGTAGGTCCTAAAACTAAAGCCTCAATAATCTGATCTTGAAGTTGAGGAACAACAATACTTAGACTACCACTGACTGTACCGCCTTTATTCGAGAGAGCGCCGACATCAGCCGCCGTTGTCTTGTGGGGATTAGTTCCCCCATCGAGGGTTAAATCACTATGCTTGACCTTCTGGCTGTCAGTCCCGTTGTGGGTGTGAGCATCTAACTTCAATCCATCGGCGGAAATATCGCGATCATTTACCTTCCCACTAACAGTCAGATTGCCACTGACTGATAATTTTCCAAAAACCTGAACTTTTCCTGACCCTTTTGCTTGCAATCCTAAATCTTGATCAGTCTTACTTCCTGCTGCATAAATAGTATTGTAGCCAAAGCCAATTCCTTCCATACCGTTGCTATGGCGAAATTCTACACCCTCACGATCAGACAGAAAATCACCGGTTATATATAAACCTTTAACAGTTGTCGGATGAGTTCCACTACGAGTAGCTGAGGAAATATCTAACTTAGTAACTGGACTCTTCGTGCCGATGCCGACATTGCCATTACTCAGAATCGTCAGACGAGTAAGAGAATTCGTGGCAAAACTCAAAGGATGGTTGCTGTGTGTGCCGACCATCATGCCTGCTGGCGCTTCCCAAAAGCCAGTATGATGTACTAAGACTCGCCCATCAATATTGAGAAACTGAGTTCTGATGGATAATTTAGTATGTCTAGTGCCTTTAATATCAAGAACGCGATCCCACTGATTTTCATTTTCAGCAGTAGGAATTCCGATACTAACATTGCCTAGAGTAGCCAGGTCACTGCTAATAGTTACATTCTTGACAACGCTAATATTATTAACCGTCAGAGCGCCGCTGAAAGTAACTTCTTTAGCCGAGAGAGCACCCTCAATGGTCAGAGGACCAGTGATCTTATTATCATTGCCAGATCGATTTACCTTATCCTTCTCCAAGCGTAGCAGTTCTTCTATTGCGTCATTCCAGTCTTGGGATTGGACTAGATCGCCAGTTTTTTTAGTTTGAGGTTTAAAAGGCATAATTCCTCCTTAAAATAGAATTTCCCAAATCAGTGTTAATTTAAAATCGTTAGTTTTGTTGATGGCGGAAAACACCACGCGGTTGTACATCACCCCACCAGCATTAGCATTAAATAAGCCAGCCTCAGTCAAGGAACCATTAGCTTCATTAAAATCTAATTCTACCGTAATCTTCACCTGTATTTTACCATCACTGGTTATCGTGAGATCTTGAGTTGGATCGATTTTCGTGATGGCTTTGCGGAATAATTCAGTATTCAGGTTGGTATCAGTTTTTGGATCAACCTGAGTCGTACCAGTACCAACAGCAACATGAGAAATAGGAGCGATCTGCTCATTAATAAATAACTTGGCGACTAGATCCCGACCGCTTAAAACAATATTATTATCGGCAGAAAATTCTGCCACAATCTGATTAGTCTTATTGCGTTGCTGCACAGTTAACTTCCCTTTCATATTCAGAGCTTCAGAGAGTCCCACAAATTTTCCTCCTGTTTTTTACGCAAAAGTATTCAGCAAGATGCTTTTCCTATAACAGTTGTCTTTGAGCCGAAGCTTTCAAACTATCCCAGTTCATGAGTTTCACCAAAGTTTTTTTCGTAAGCGATAACAGCGAAAACCCCAGCCGCCTTCACCTTATCGACGATGTACTTAATCTGTTCCCTGGGACGATCGCTAAACTGATCGAGATTCTCGCTAAATCCTGGAATATCCCAGGGAATCCGCACCATGAAGGAACCGGGGGTAATTTTAGAGACTGTCATGGCGATATCGATGTCAAAATTTTTCGCTTGTGTGGGATCTAGTGCACTCAGTTCTTCTTCTTCAAACCGAGAAAAGTCAAACAGCGTCTCGTCAAATGCCGCTTCTGCTTCTCCAACCATAGCCTCAAAACGCCAACGAGATGCTCCCGGCCATAAGATAGGAGTACCTCCTGTTACCTCAATGGGAATGCCATTGAGAGAGGCAGTTTGGTTGGCGAAAAACGACAGAAGATCACCATTCTTTACCATGCCCTCGTATTGAGCATACTCGCCGGTAGTCAGATTGATAATCCGGGGATTAGTCAAGGGCAAGGGCAATGGCAACTTTGATTTAATCAAAAGGCGAACCTCTGGATAGATTTCCACCACATTCGGGTTTTCCACATCGAATTCCTGTAAGGGATGCCAGTTATTCCAGTGGAGAGTCTGAAATTTTGGCAAAAATTCAAGAATGCGAATCTGATTGCGAGCAGCGATCGCCTTCTCATCTTCCCCAACAATTCCCAGGTTAGCCGCCACAATGTTGATTATACCCTGTTTGGTAGAAGCGCCACTTTTGAGGACTTCAATCAGTCCGCGAATGCGCTGGCGGTAGATTTTATCGCTTTCAATACCCGCCGCACCGCTAGGGCGATCCACCTGCTTGAGTTGGGAGGTTCCTCCCAGGTTTTCCAGGTAGAGGGAGAAGATTTTGTCCAAATCGCCCTTCTGGTTGGTGTTAAAACCCTGAGAACCTTCATTATCTGCCTTATTGACATAATGAGCGTACATCACCTCTAGCAGATCTGCCTCCACTTCATCGAGGGTTTCGCCAAACACCTTGATAAATTCAGAGAAGATACTGTTGCCATCTTCCGCTAAGTAAAAATGAGGAAAGCGGCTGAGAATGCCTTGGGTCCTACCCATCGCTTCGACCTCCGATTCTCCGAGAAAGGGTGGCGCTGTTGATCGCCTCTACCGTGATCTCTAGTTCAACTTTTTCAAAAGTTTCCACCTTGACTTGCTTAGCCAATATTCGAGTCGGCTGGGAAGTCCCTTCCAGGGTGACTTGGATGGGTTTGAGTTCAACCATAATCACCGGCTTGACAGCGGCGGCGATCGCTCTCAAATCCGCAAACACCACATCCGTCCCTGGTTTGAGGGTAGCGACATAATTTACTAGCTTATCTTTGACTTGGCTGCTCACTTTCTGTTTTTCCCTCTCCGATAAGACCGCAGGTAAAGTAATCGTAATCTTTCCTTGCAAATTTAGTTTCTTGCTATAAGCAAAGACCTCTCCCAAAACCGGCTGTTCGACAAAACTGGCAGTCACCTGTTCCGGTTGCGCTTCAGTCTTTTGACACCAGGGTTTGGGGATGAGTTTCAGGGTATTTCCTATGATGCCAGAAACGCGGTTGATCGCGGTGATAATCTCACTTTTGACAATAGTGCTGCCAATGGCTTGGTTCTTAAAATATTCAGATAGGGCGTTGACCAATTCTTCCTCCTTCTGTTGATCGAGATTTGCTACCTGCAACTCAATCGTCACTGGCAGGGGTTTGATTTGGGATGCCACACACAGATGACCGGGGATGAACCGTTCAAACTCGTCTGTTTCAATGCGCTTGGCGGTGGCATCATAGCAATCCTCCTGGGTCGTCCCGTCCTGTCGCTGCTTGAAAGTAGTAATGACAAACTCATCGAGATTGCTGATGCCATCGAGAAAGAGGGCATTCTTGATAATCTGAGAAAATAGCAGCGGCTGCCCCATTTTTCGGTTTTTAATATAGTCCTCAATCTCGTTCTGGACAGCTTGCTCCAGTTTCAGCCGCTCTTCCTGGGATAATTTTAAGTCTGGGTTGATTTCAATCTTAAATACTCCATCCACCGTCACGGCGATGGCCGATTTGAGCCGGACAAAGATTCCCGCTGCCTTCACCCGGTCGATCTCATTTTCTAAGACAGCGACAGCTTCCTTATCTTGAAAGTCAACTCCATCGACATAGATTTCAATCAGACCAAACTGCCCCAACTGAATCGGACTCGGATTGCTAACGCTGAGAGTGTTAGTGGGGGTCCAGGTAGCATTAGCCGCCACTTCTCCGGCTTCTCCCTCAATCATTGATTGCACAGGCACCTCTACCGCATTAGCTGTGGCGGCCAAAACCACCTGGTTGGTAGTCTTAAATGCCAATGCCTTAGAGGTCGTGGTGAGTTGTGTGCCTTTGGCGATGGTGATCTTCCCTGAATCCGTCCCCCGCGTCAGAGTTACCTGTCCTCGGGCAAACCGGAAGTTTTCCCTCACCTTGACATCCTTGACACCGGGCAAACTCAGCAGGGCATTTTCCAGGGAGAGGATGGTGGCTTTACCAGAGGAAATCAGGGTGTTCTTTGCCCGTTCCCGCAGTTCTTCATCGGTTTCCCGGCGCTTGCCCGTGAAACGAGTCGGATTGGAGTTGCTGACGGCTTTGATCCCCGGTATGGGACGGGGAAGGACGGTTAAAGTCTCTGCTGGTGTAACCTGCGCTTCCCCCCGGTTGACTGCTTGGATTTTCACCTCTAAGCTGGTTTGTTCCTTGGGAAAGAGTTTGTTTTCAATAGTTTGATAAACCTTCTTGGGAGTGGTTGGTGTTTCCGGTGTGGCCACCAAAGTACCCCAGGGAACCTCAATGTCCTGCTGACCTATATCTCGTTCAAAAGTGATAGTGCCTTCGGCAAATTCGGGTTCTCCTCGCTTGATCCCGAGAATCGCCACCACCATGTCTAACTGCTGTCCCTCTGCCGTATCCACATAGGCAGACAGATAAACCAGCCTCATCTTTTCGTAGAGGAGGGCAATTTCGTAGGCAAAGGATTCATAAACAGTACGCGCTACACTGCCGACTTCAAAATCGGTCAGGACGGCGGTGCGCTGGCGCATATCCTCAAAGACTTGGTTAAATTTCTTCGGTTCAAAGGTCATTATGACTAGCCTCCCAAATTTAGGGAAAGATTGAGGGTCAGGTTGTCTGCTTGTCCGACGGGTTTGACGGCGATCGTGACTTGCAGGACACTGCGATCACCCTCTGGACTAAGTGGGGCGAAGCTGAGTTGGGTAATCTCCTCAAGGCGCGACTCCTGTTGCAAACATTCGCGGATGTAGAGGTCGGCCAAGCTGCGGGTTCTGGTATTGTTTCCCTCCCCAATTAAGGTGTGCAGCCGAGAACCGTAGTCAGGATGCCCTAGTTTTGTCAGTTCTCCTTTGCGAGTTAATAACCGATTCAGAATTGCTTGTCTGAGATTGGTTTGTCCCTCAATCGCCGCTAAATCTCCCAGGATTACCCGCAGATCTACAAGTTCTCGATCAGAGGTCAAGCGATCTGCATAGCGTTGGCTGAGAAATAGATCTTTTTGATTTAGTTTATTTGTCATAATGCTCCTCCCCTGCAAATTTATGATTATGATTGTTGAAGCCTTTTTTTCACTTCTTCGCTAATCGCTTTCAGGCTTGCTTCAGATAAGCTAACATTGGCTTTACTCAGGTCAAAGTCGCCAACAATCTTTCCCGTTACTGTTAAGTTGCCATTGATGGTTAAGTTCCCGTTAATCGTGACTTCTCCTTGCTGCTTGGGTGTGGAGATTTCAATCTTCCCTGCTGGAGTAAGACTAATTTTTGCACCCCCCAATTGCAGGGAAATTGTTTGATTGGAAATCTCTAAAAGGACTTGGTTCTGCTGCTTGACCATTAAAGCACCGTTTACCTCTGCCTGACCTCCTGGAGACGGGAGTAGTTGAATGTTTCCCTTCTGATTGATGACAATTTGATTATTGTTATCTGTAACTAACTGAATACCGTCTTCCTGATGCAATTGAATGAGAGCGTGTCCCTGCTTTTTTCCCTGATTAGGACAGGTGCGATCAATGCCATTACAACAGGGTTCTTCTGCTTTGTGAGGATCAACACTGCTGGGCTGATCGTAAGGACAAATAAACAGTTTCAGGTAAAGTTTTTCAGGTTGTGGATCGACTGCTTGAACTGTCTCGTTAGCGACAGAATATTCATAATCACTATTCGCGCCCTTAATTCTAACCATTGACTTACCCTACCTGTGTTTTTCTAGACTTTGCTTGAATCGAGTTAATCTTCTCCGTCGGCACCATGATTGGACAGGGAGCGCCTAAATTGCCCACATGGGTGTGCGTTGATAGGATGATGTCATCGTTATCAGCAACGGCATTGGCTGAAGCCATTCCCCCGATACTTATAGTGTTTTTTCCCTCATCGCCAATTTTGATCGATCCCGTACTTTTCACCGTGACGTTACTACTACCAGCATCAAGGGTAATGCCGCCTCCTGCGATTGTGATCTTGCAGCTTCCGTTGTCGATAGTAATATTGCTGCCGGAGAGAACAACCTGACACTGTTCATTTTTGAGGGTGATATCCCCGTCTTTGACGGTAACACTAGCTTTATCGGTGGCGGTGGCAATTTCTTCGTCTTTGACAGTAATAACGTTTTGCTCATTTTTACTGGTAAGGGTTATCACTCCCTCGGCATCAATTTTTAAGCTGCCACCCTCTTCCAAATTGTGCTGAAGGAGAAATTCCTGTTCTTGGTTAATCGGAGGTCGATCTTCATCGTTGTAAAGTCGACCAATAATAACTGGTGCGTTGAGATTACCCCCAATAAAGGTGACAAGAACTAAGTCACCTACCTTGGGAATATTCACTAACCCCAGGTGCTGTGTCAGTAGGGGAACTTTACGCAGTTCAAAATCACTGCCATCAGGCTGTTTTTTGTTCTTTAATTGGATAGAACACTCATAATTATCCTTGTCGCTTTCCGAGGCGTGGGGAAACACAGAAGTAACAATTCCCAGTTCAGTAGTATAAATTTTCTGGACTTCTTTTTCCGCCACTTTTTTCATGACACTGACAATAGAATCCATTACCTTTCCTCCCAATAAATCTGGCTACAAAATCCCTGCTGGCGGCTCAAACTATGCTGGATCTCAATTACTTTGAAGCTGCCATTTTGAGAAGCGATCGGCATTTTGGCAATCTCAATGGCGGAACCCAATTTCACCTCCGGTGTACCTATTGCTTTCAGGCTACCCCGTCGCTTGGGAACTTCTGCTGCTAGAATTGCTTGGGCAATTTGGCTGGCAATTTCTAAGGTGCGAGCAGTGGGATCAGCCAACCGCTTCACCACACCGGAGGAGTCTCCTGTTTTGCCCTGTACCTCCTGTTTGGTCAACCAAGCATAGGCATCGGCTCCCTGTCCGAAACTGGTGGGGCTTTCTCCGTAAACTTCGACCCCTGTGATCGGGGTAGTGGGTTGTTCCGCTGTCAGGGACAGAATATTAACCCCATACTCAAATTTGTGGGTTTTCGCTGGACTATATGGAGCGAATAGCACCTGATCTTCAGGATCGGCGTAGAAGTCGAAGCCGCACTGTCGCGCCAGGGTGCGGAGGTGTTGGTAAACTGAGTCGTTGTCCCCAATCATGTAAACCGGAAATTCTATGCCATTCTCCACCTTACCAGAGGACAGCCCCAGACGGGTGAGAATATCGGAGACGATATCCCCAGCCTTAGATTTTTCGTACAGCAGGTTGAAACTGGCGGCTAGGAGTTTTTGGAACGAGCTAGTGGCGCGGATCGTCACCTGATCAATGTCCCATTCGACAGTATCAACGGTTCCGGTGAAGATTTTTGCGAGATTGTCTTGATAGCCCAGTTCGACAGTAACAGGGTCTTGTGGGGCAAAGGAGAGGTCATCAGGGGAACTGAGAACTAGGCGACAGGCATTAGTGGGAGTATTCAGAGAGGCCGATGCTCGCAGGTTAATTAAGCGAGTTCGCTCTTGAACAGAGCCGCTGGGTGCATTCGAGAGAAATGACCCACTGCCAATAGTGATTTTGTGATTGACTTGCAACATCTGTCCTATGTCCTATAAGGGCAATGCTTGTAACAGTTGATTAAAGGCGGTGGCTGTCTGCTTCAGTCCGTCATCTAGTTCTTGCTCTATTGTGTCCAGCTTGCCTATCAGTGCGTCAAAAATCTTGTCCAGGTTCAGTTGTTCCTGAAGTTCCCGAATTTTTTGGTATTCATTATCTAAGGGTTTGGCGATTGTTTCCTGGGGATGCAGCGCTTTCAGTTTCTCCAAGACAATATTTTTATAGATATCATCCAGTTTCTCAACCGCTGCCGTTGGATAAAGTCCCTTGATGGTATTGATCAGATTTTGATAGACTTTTTCCAGAGCGTCGAGTAAAGTATCAGGGTTAAGGCTGTCGAGTTGGTTGATAACTGCGTCAATCACCGTTTGTAGTTCATCTTGGAGAAAGTCAAAATTCAGGGCGGTAATTTTCTTTTTGATCTCCAGCAAAGACTCACCAATACTACCAGGAATAGCTGTCAAGGCTTCGAGGGGAACTGTGAATTTGAGGGCGATCGCCTCAATGGCGATAAACAGTTGGTCAAGCTGAGCCAATTTTTGTTTGAGAGTTCCCAATAATTTTTTCCCCGGACGGCCAATTTGCCATGCCAAACTATACCGCAAAAAATCAACCGCCGTCGTCGCTTGTTGGGGCAAAATAGCGAACAATTTGTCCTGGTAAGGGGTCAGCAGGTTGCTTAAATTTTGCTGCCCCAGAGTTAGTTCGGTTTGGACTGCACTCAGTCTGGTGGTGAAGCGTTCTACTTTAGTTGTCGCCTCTCCTAGTACCTGAATCGGACTGAGCAACTGTAACTGCTCTTTCAATTGGTTATAATCTTCTACCAACTCTGGTGGCGGCGTGATCCCGTTAAATCGCTGCTTCTCGGCTAACCAGAGTTTGGTTAATTCAGTAACTCCTTTGGCAAAGGACTGTTCCTTGAGGGACGCGGCAATTTCCTGTAAGCGCTGGACAGCGGGATGAGTCATCTGGTTGTCGATGATGGCCCTCATTTGTTGCAGTTGCTTGAGCAGCGGTGTTAATGTGTTCAGAGTCTCCTCCGGTACTAGCTTAATCAGGTCTTCCAGACATTGATCTATCTGCTTTTCCCCATTCTCTAATAGATTTTTCCCCTGACTTTGTAACTGTTTTAATTTCTGCCAAAAATCGTTTTTTTGTAATGGTTGTCCAGGCGATACATTACCGATCAGGGTCTTGATTTTGCTGAAATTGCTGTTAGCTTGGAAAATGAACTCCTCAATTTTCAGTCGGTCTAGTAGGCTAGTAAATTGGCTCAGTAAATTGTTTAGGGGTGTAATTAAATCCTGGGGGGATAGGGAACGTAAAGAGTCCATCAACTTACTGTAGCAGGTACTCAGAGGAGAGAGCAAGGCTTTAGGACTGAGAACGTTCAGTTTATTTAATAGTAAATCATAAAGATCTTTTAGAGAGTTCAGCAGTTTCGACGGTTCAAATTCCTCCAGTTCCGCTACTAATTTTTCAAAGGAAGGGGCGAGTTTTCCCGCAATCAAGGTTCCTGGGGCAAACTGCTTGATCTGGGCGACAATCTCTTGATATCCCTCTTGTAAAGGTTTAATTAAACGAGTGCAATTCGCAAGGATTTTGTGAAATTCCTCCTTCAGCTTGTCGGCGACATCCTGGGCAAAGTCAATCTTGCGAAGCTCGTCCAGTGCCAGCTTTAAAGCCTTTTTTAATAAATCGTTGAGTTGAGAAACATTGACAGTAGCCAGTTTAGTTTTGACATCAGCCATCTCACTCAGCACCCGCTCAAATACGGGTTTAAGACTAAGGCTGGACAGGTTCTCGGCGATCGCTTCGATTCCCTGTTGTGCTGAGGTGCGAATGTATTGAATTTGGGGGTCATTGAGAACCGAGGTAATTTCTTCAAAAAACTCGGCGATCTTCTTTTTAAGAGCCTCTAGGTTGATTCCCTCGACCTGGGTTCCTAATTTTTTTACTAGGCCTTCTATTGTGTTAGGAATCACTTTGACTTTGGATAACAAACCATTCACATGGTCGCTTAATTTCTTAAACTCATTCTCGACTTTCTCGCCTAGTTCTGGTAAATTTACCCTCCCAATTAAATCCCCCAATTCCTTGACCAAGTTAGAGAGAAAAGTAGCAACCTTCACCAATCCCTGATCTACCGTATCCACTGTGCTGGCGATCTTGTTGGCAATCCCTTCCATTTTCTTAGGGACGCTGGAAAAATTCACTTTGCCTGGGATTTGGTTAAGCTGCTGGCCAATGCGGGCGATCTCCGATTGTACCGCCCCGATTTCCAACCCATCGACCAGCTTCTGCATCTGTCCGAGTGTTTCTGAGAGTGCGCCAGGAGTTTTGGGGCTGATGCTAATAAGGTCAGTTTTTAGACACTCGCTCCAGTTCTCAAAGAATTTACTACCATCAAAGCTTTCTAGCTTCCCCAGTGCGGATTGGGTTTGGTTGGTGATGTCCGTCCCGATCGCTCCTACCTTACTAACCTGAGTTTCTAGCACCGTCAGGTAGGTTTTGATCTGACTTAAATCATTGAGATCAATCTCTTTTACTCTTTCCAAAGCTTGATTGTAAAGTTCTAACCAGAGGGAATAATTTAAGGCTGCTAGAGGATCAATCGGGGAAACTTCATTCAGTCGCCATTGCATCAAATTATTGAGGTTTTTTGGTAAGTCAACGCCTAACGCATTAATCTGGGAAACTATGTCAGTACCTGACAAGAGTTGCGGCAGTGTTTTCACCTGTGCCTTTAGCTCTTTGAAGGGAGAAACATGGTTAAATTCAGGAAAAAGGTCAAATATCTCCAATAAGTCTTGAAATTGCGATGCTGTGTCCGCTAGGCTCCGATTTTTTACCTGTTCAGAAAACCCGTTAACCTTGTCATTAATCCGAATCACAAAATTACTGAAAAAATCGAATTTTTCCAGCAACGGGGCAATCACTTCCAGAAAACGGGCGATCGGCTTCAGTAAATCCCCTAAAGCACCCCCATTCTTGAGCAGATTATTCAATTCTTGCTGCAAGGTTGCCGTAATTTCTCCTGGTTTACTGGGGAGTTTCGCGGCAATTTGCTGCAAATTACTTAGAGGTTCCGACACTAGGGCCAAGCTGTCGGGAATTGGCAAGTTACCTCCCTCCGCCAGCACCTGCTGCAATTCAGTAGAAGAGAAGCTTGTAGGTATTTGAAAATTGCCCAACACTGAGTTCAAGTCTTGGTCGAGTGCTGATGGCTTGGGTAATAGTTCGAGGATTGTGCTCATAATAACTGATAGATTTATAAGTAGTCGTGCAGAATAAATTTCCTAGTGAAGATAGGCAAGAGACAAGAGGCAAAAGCTTTATCGAAATGTGTAATTAATTTTGCTTAGGTACTTACGACAGAACAATGTTTTAATTTTTGGCAGTAATTCAATTGGTGTCATTTTCATCTCCTATTAAATTAGTGGTAACATCTATTAACCATGAGATCGGATTGGCAACTCTAGCATTTACTTTGTCCTGACAAGATAACACTTTTTTAAATAAACTGTCATCTTTAAAATTTGTTAATTGTTTGACTTTTTTGATAATTTCAGGAGTTACTAAAATACGACATTTAGCCAATGCTAAGTATCGTTCGACTTGCTCCTTTTTAGTTTGACTAGATATCTGACCAATTTCCGACTCCAAAACTGTACTATTAACTAATTGCCATCGTCCTAATTGACAATAATAAATGATTTCTAAGATCGCCTCTGCTTCTAACTTAATACGAAGTTGATTCTGATCGTCAAAAGGACGATTTAAACAACAGGCATCAAGATCAATTAAATAATTTTCACTCATGTTTACTCAATGGGAAAACGGGGTATGGTAGCATCTATTAACTGCATTAACTTAATTTTTTACTAAATGCCGAAGAGTTTTTTTAAGCCTTCGGTTGCTGTACTGAGGGTTGTTGTCGCTTTTTCCACATCAGCAAGTGCATTGCTCAATGGCTCAATCGGATTGTTGATTTCTGGGACAGACCCCAGGAGATCCGGCAGAGTAGCGATGTCCATAAAACTTTGCGCCTCGGTTATAATGTCGGCATTGACACCGGAAAGGTCTGTGGCGATCGCTGCTGATTTAAGGGGAACGGCGTATTCAGAAACGATTAAACTATAGCTAAATTGATCGGGATATTGTGCCGACTGATCTACCTGAAACTGATCGAGAATGACTTGTCCAAAGTAAGCTTGTCCGGTAATTTCTGCCAGAAAGTCCACTGGTTGGCGTTTTTTATAAACTTCCCGCAGTTTTTCCAAATCACCTTTAGCAGTTGCACCGTAGAAAATTCCTTCTATTTGCAATTGTACTGAGTCGCGCCCGAGATTTTGCACTAAGTTTCCTTCTCGTCCCGGAATCCGGTGATAAACTAAGGCTGCTTGCTCAATTGTGCTGATTTGATGAACTCGTTTGAGTTGTATTCCCGCTAGTTCAACTGTCATAATTAACTCCCGTAAAACTGTCGATACTGTTGTTGGATTTCTTGGGCGATCGCCTCGATGATCAGGTCTATTTCAGCTTCGCACAGATGGCTTTGCTGTGGGATTGATTCGGAGATAGCCTGACTTTTTTCCTCGATCTTTTTTAAGACCTGTGGCTGTTCAGTTGTGTCAAAATTAGGTGAAGGTGATTTACTCCTAGCGTATTTATGAGAAAATTTTGCTGTATTTTTCAGGGAAAAAATCCGAGAGTTTTGCTGAGAAACTCGTGTTAATGGATTTTTTCTTTCCCTTCTATTTTCTTGATCTAAGTTAGAGAATGTCCCTTGGCGATCACTAAAATTATCTTCCTGAGTGGTTGACAAATCTGAGCTTTTGCTCTTGTTAATACTATTACCTGTAGGAGAATCATTGATAGGTTCATCTGATTTCTTTTCTTTCTCTTGGGGAGAAACTGTTTCCACAGGTAAAGAATTAGCTAAAAGAAGGGAAGAGGAAGCATAAGTAGGATTCACCTTAGACGTAGGGGAATAATTCCTTGGTGGTGGGTTTTCTTCTTCCCTGTCAATTGGGGGAGATAATTCTCGACTGGGAGTAGATTGATATTCGTTAATTATCCCTTCCCTCCTCAAGGGTAAAGCGATGTTTGTTGTTGCTCCTAGCTGTTGGCTGGTTGGGGAATTGGGGATTTCTGGTAATGGTTTAGTTTTGGCTGAATCTGTAGGATTAGCTGACAGGATTGAGGAGGAAGCATAAGTAGGATTCACCTTAGACGTAGGGGAATAATTCCTTGGTGGTGGGTTTTCTTCTTCCCTGTCAATTGGGGGAGATAATTCTCGACTGGGAGTAGATTGATATTCGTTAATTATCCCTTCCCTGCTCAAGGGTAAAGCGATGTTTGTTGTCTCTCCTAGCTGTTGGCTGCTTGGGGAATTGGGGATTTCTGGTAACAGTTGAGTGGGAGAGGCGATTTCTGCTTGAGTTTTGGCTGAACTTTTTTGTTGCTGTTGCTCAAATTCCAGACGTTGAGCTAAGTTTTTGAGTCCCCCGACCTGTAGTTGAGATTCCGGCTGAGGGTGGAAAGAAGGTGGACTACTTTCCGCCTCTTTTTTCAGCTTAGGTTCGGAGATGGGATTAATCCCGTCTTGATGGGAGGCGAGTTCCTCAGAAGACAGTGCTGTTGCTCCAGAAGATGGCTGGTTTTCGCTTGCAGATGCCGATTGCTCACCGCCTTCTTCAAAATTTGTGGTGCTGAAGCCAGTGGTGAGCAACTGTTCTAACTCGACCAATTCCCGATTAATTTGCAGCAATGGCTGAATTTCTGCTTCCAGTAGGCTGATTTGCCCGATAATTTCCTGTCTTAAGTCTTGATCTGCCAGCCAACCGACGCTCTGATTCCTTAGCCAGTCCTGAAAATCCTGGCTCAGAGTTTTGCCTAGTGCTACCCATTCATCCTGTGATGAGGAGGGAACTCCTCTAGGAACGTTACTCGTAGCGTCCCTAGAAGCAGTCAGTGGGTTGAATCCTTTATCGTTCATAGTTACTGACAGTTTCTGCTGTGAGCATTTGTAGATAGATGGACACCTGTGCCATTGTCAGTTCCCTCACCTGCTGAGGAGTCCAGCCAAAGGCACGAGCTAAGCGATACCCTGCCTGAACTAGGGCAGATGCTCTTAACTCGTCAATGGACTTTTTTTTTCGGTCAGTCCGCTGATTTCTCGAATCTGTATGACCAAGAAATTGACTAAACCTAAGTGCATTCGCTTGATTTGCTCTAAAGAGAGGCTAGGTTGAACCAGGGACTCTTTGATCATCAACAAGGGAATCAGTCCGGCATCCTGTTTGGCGGCTTTCATAATCAATTGAAACGTGCCAATGGTCAGGGGGCGCATCTGGACGAGGGGCGGTGATTGCAAGGGGGCTTCTGTCTGGCCAGGACGCAAGACACTCAAGGGGATCACCACATCAAAGGTAATAGCAGCACCAGCTAACAGTTCTTCTGGAGTCAGGGAAATTTCAGCCATAATCTTGGTTCCTAGCCTGCGGTTTCTTCACTACCAATCCGTAAAGCGCGGAAGGTAACTGCTTCCATGACAAAATCATCTTCCGGCAGGCTAAAATTCCAGTTTTCAAACTTGACTCCAAACAGGACAAGTTTGCTGCTATTGTCGGGAAGCGCTGGATTTTTTAGGCTGATAACGATGTTGAAAGTTGGTTGGGCGAGTGGATCGCCTGGTGGGGGACTGTTGGCGGCATCGCCCAACAGCAACCGCAAGAGTGCGCCGTTAATGTGAGCGCGTTCGGCAACGCCTGAAACATTGACATTACCGGGGCGAAGTTCGCTAGGAAAGCGCTTGCCAATTTCGTGATAGGGTCTGACCTCGTTGTGGACGTTCACCTGCACATTTCGCAGTCGCCCTACGATATTAGAAAAGTCATACTCATTAATCAGTCCATCCGCCAGTTTTCCTTCTTCGGTGGCTTTATCATCGACAGCTAATACCAAGGTGGCATCAGACCCCCGAAAAACGTTGGTATTGGGCATAGTTTTTCTCCTCTGGGAATCGATAGGTCGGTTAACCGAGATACATGGTTACTTTGATGAAGTCAATGCTGAAGGTCGGTCGCAGGGTCACGGTAACGATCGCCTCTCCGGCAATTTCCTGGGCTCGGTTAGCAGTGACTGTTAACTCATAGCTAATCAGGGCTTCATCCTGTACCATGCGCGTCAAGAAGGCATCAATGGTAGCTTTCATTGCCCCCCGCACCCGCTCATTGTTCAACTTGCCTATGTAGGGATTGCAGGCGGAACGCACCCCGTAAATTGCATAGTCAACAATCCGCCGAGTAGTAATCTGATGCCAAGCCGAGTTGGTGGCGGTGGTAATGCCTTTAACCACCCGAAAACCTTCCCGTTTTTCGATCGCCAGCACTCGGTTCCCGACGAGCTTTTCCAACTGAGACATGGAAAACTCTTTGGAGAGACCAGGAATCGTCAACGGTTTGTTGGTGGGACTAGCCTGCACCGGCAGAGATGCCAGTAGGCCGGCGACTGCTGCTGCTGTGTAAGCGCCTGAGAGTTTGACCTGGGGTGAGATTTGCAGTCCTGGAGCGACAAAAATCAGGCGCTCGCTATTCAAGCTGTGTTTGGCGATCTCTTCAACATCATCAGAAGTTCCGCTACCAATAAGGCCGATCCGTTCTCGCTTGATTCCTGCGGTTGCGTTCAAGTGACCCAGCAGTGCTGTCGCCATCTTGGAGTCACTGGCATCCTGTCCAGCCAGCAAAACCAAGTTTACCAGTTCATTCTCCAATTGTGCCAGACTATTTTTATAGTCACCAGCACTAGCAGATCCATCGGAGCCTGCGGCAAAATTCTCATAAATGCCGGTGCTTTGCCACAAACTATTGGGGAACGATTCGTCTGTTGACTCGGAGCTTGAGGTAGATTCCTCATTAATATTACCGGTGTTTTTCGGCAAATTATCGGAGACCGATCCTTCTGTTAGAGTGGCAGTTACTAAAGTAGAACCTTTGGTCTGGTTATTGACTTGCTTTTCCAATTCGCTGGCATTAGAAATGGTATAGGTTTCCTTAGTGGTCTGATAGGTTAGCTCCACTTTCTTGCTGTTAGCAGGCGAGTCGGCATCGCTGATTTTGATCTTGATGTCATTGCCCCAAGTTCCTGGAGTTTTTGCCTCCAGTGTCACCAGATCTGTGTCGGAGCTATCTTTGATTTGGTAGGTAGCTTTGGTGGCTGTAGCACCTGTACGAACTGCATAGACAGTCTTGCCGCCATTGTTGTAAATCTGCTCCAGTGCTTGAATTAGGGTTAGTTGACCAGCGGGATCAATTTCCCCGAAAATTTCCTTGGCTTCAGAAAAACTACCAAGAATTTGTACCTCATCCACTGGTCCTTTGGCTGCGGTTCCAACAATTCCGATATTTCCTGAAACAACCTGACCAGCACTAATCAGTCCTTCATCTCGTACTGTTATGTAAGTACCCGGTAAGATGGCCTCAACCATGAGAGGTTCCTCCTATTTTGGGAAAATTTTAGGTTTATCGTAGCCACCCGGTTTACTCTCGTCGTCATGCTTGGCAGTCGTGCCAAGCAGAGAACAAACTCACAAGCGAGCCGATCTAATTGTAGCCGACATTCCGCCGACCTTCATATACTTTTATATATTTTTACATTCCCCAAGATGTTTTGACGAAAAACCTTCATTGTAGAAACTACTATTGAGAACATTTTCAATAATTGATTTTTTCTGAGAAAAAATTACAATTCTTTACCTTATATTAGTAAAAATTATCAATTTAATGTTAAGAAGTGCGGAAAGTGGGTTATAAACCAGAAGTGTTGAATAATAGCTTAATAATGCAAAAAAGCGACTAAAATATGATATTCTAGCCGCATCCAACTGATAATGATTATTATCATGATGCTAAACTCTTGGCTCTTCTGGTTTCTGTGTGGAAACAAGGTCTATACTAATAGTTTAAGTAGTTGGACAAAAGTAAAATTAACTGTGGGGTAAGGAGTCGGTCGTCAGGCTATCATCAGATGAAATTAGTGATGGGCGTAGATGCTGAAACTGGTTCTCTTGGAGAAAGTCATACTAAATCCGTTGAGTATAGGCTACTTATAAGGACAGGCACTCATGCAAGAGGCAAAAGACAACAGGGTGAATAAATAATCAGTTTTTGATAACCAGATTTAGTGTAAAATGTCGGGTTATGGCTGTCACCATTTAAATTTATACAATATACAATATTAATCGTATATTTGATTTTGCGGCTTAGGTAAATTCCTCAAATATATGGGGATACTTTACTTAATAAACTTCGCCATGTTAACTTAATTTTATCACAAGAGGGAAAATTAGGCTCTCTCGGCGAACACCTGTTCTCGTCAGCTTGTATGTAAAGTTTTATGTACGGATTCAACATTTCTGGGATTTTGGGTAATTTCTTAAAGATTCCCTCTGTCCTATTGATACTACTCACTACTTAGCTTCACGATCAGTGATTATTGTTTACTGATCACTGAAAAATCTCCCCAACCTCCCACTTAAAAAGGGAAAGAGCTAGGCTCCTCCCCTTTTTTTAATAATTTATTCAAGACGATTGTAGATGCACACCAATCGCGGCTGAAATTACATTAAGCCTAATTGAGCAAGGATGCCTTTGTGGGTCAAGTATTCCGTAGCTACGCCAATAACGAAACCGAGCATGGCTAAACGACCATTCCAGTTTTCAGCGAAAGCGGTGAAGCCGAGTTTGTTTTCTTGCTTATCCATGGTGAATTGCCTTCCTATAATAAAATTGCATTTGATTCAAGTGCTTGATATTAAATGTAACATAACTTTCCAGACTATGCAACATTTGTTTACATAAATTTTATTAATGTTGACCATAAACTTTTATGGGGGTAGGGTCAAGGGTGGGCAATGGCAGCCGAAAATCAAGCCTGATCCTAGTTCTAGGGCTAAATAACGGTTTTCCCATACCTGACCGAAAAAGATTACAATCAAGCGAAAGGTCAAGAATCGATCGCCATCGAGCGAGGAGTGAATATGCGTGCCTTACTGATTTATCCCGTTTTTCCGCCGACTTTCTGGTCCTATAACAAAATTCTGGAATTAGTTGATCGCAAAGTCTTACTTCCTCCCCTGGGTATGGTGACGGTGGCGGCGATTTTACCGCAGCAATGGGAATTTAAACTGGTTGATCGCAATATTCGGGCGGTGACAGAAGCAGAATGGGACTGGGCCGAAATAGTCATTCTTTCCGGCATGATCGTGCAACGTCAAGATTTAATCGAGCAAATTCACGAAGCCAAACAACGGGGTAAACTGGTGGCCGTGGGTGGTCCCTATCCCACTTCTATCCCCCACGAAGTGGCCGAGGCCGATTTTCTGATCCTCGATGAGGGAGAAATCACCATCCCGATGTTTGTGGAAGCATTGGCAAAAGGAGAAACTAAAGGTGTTTTCCGCACCACAGAAAAACCCGATGTGACAATTACCCCGATCCCACGCTACGATCTGCTCGATTTTGAAGCTTATGATTCCATGTCGGTACAATTCTCGCGCGGATGTCCCTTCCAGTGCGAATTTTGCGATATTATCGTTCTCTACGGTCGTAAACCCCGCACCAAAACCCCCGCACAATTATTAAAAGAATTAGATTATCTCTACGAGTTAGGTTGGCGCCGGGGCGTGTTCATGGTGGATGATAATTTTATTGGCAACAAGCGCAACGTTAAATTACTCCTCAAAGAATTAAAAGTTTGGCAAGAAGAACACCAGTATCCTTTCCGGTTTAACACGGAAGCATCGGTGGATTTAGCCGCCGATCCCGAATTAATGGAAATGATGGTCGATTGTTATTTTGATGCCGTCTTTTTAGGCATTGAAACCCCCGACGAAGAAAGTTTACAATTAACCAAAAAATTCCAAAATACCCGTAGTTCCTTAACCGAGACGGTAGAAAAGATTATTAAAGCTGGATTGCGCCCTATGGCCGGATTTATCATCGGTTTTGATGGCGAGAAAAAAGGAGCGGCCGATCGCATCATTAATTTTGTCGAAGAAGCGGCCATTCCTACGGCTCTATTTGGAATGTTACAAGCTTTACCGAATACTGCTCTATGGACTCGCTTGGAAAAAGAAGGACGACTACGATTAACGGGGAAACAGGACATTAACCAAAGTACCCTGATGAATTTCGTTCCCACCCGGCCGATCGAAGATATTGCCACAGAATATATTGAAGCCTTCTGGAAATTGTACGATCCAGAGGTATTTCTTGATCGCACCTATCGCTGTTTCCTGAAATTAGGGGCACCTAAAGCTAAACCTGCCTTTAAACTGCCTCGCCGGGCTGATCTCTATGCCCTAGCGGTAATTATCTGGCGACAGGGCTTTAAACGTTCCACTCGCTGGAAATTCTGGCAGAATTTATTCGGTATTTTGCGCCATAATCCCGCCAATGCCGAACACTATATCACTGTCTGCGCCCACAACGAGCATTTCCTGGAATACCGTCAGATTGTCCGGGATGAAATTACGGCACAATTAGCCGAATTCCAACGCCAAGAGGCATTAATGGCGGAAAAAACCGTCATAGCTGCCTAATTATTCCGAGGATGGGTAAATAACCCATCCTTAACATTTTCTGTCCTGATGGTGGACGATCGATAAATCAATAATATTCCTAGTTTTCTGGTTAAAAATTCCCTCAATCTCTGCCAAAGCAATTCAGTATAAATTCTTAATTTTCTAGATATAACTACATTTTGTCCTTAAAATGTTAGCTGGAATACTGAAGAAATCGAGAAAATCTGGATAAAGCCAGTATTTTTAGCTCCTTAACCCTATCAATCAAGCTAAAATCAATGATTACTCGTCAAGAACTTAAGAAACTACAATCCCTAACTCAAATACCCGCCCTTTCCATTCTCTTACCTACCCATCGCACCTCACCGGATAACAAACAAGACCCTATTCTCGTTAAAAATTTGGTCGATGAGGCAAAGCGCCGATTATCGGAAGAATTCTCTAAACGTGAAATCGAACCTTTGTTCGAGCGCCTCGATAGTCTCGTGGCTGAAATAGATTATCCTTATACTCTAGATGGATTAGCTCTCTATATTGGTCCGGATATTGCCAAGCTTTATAACTTGCCTTTTTCTGTCCAGGCAAGAGTTGTCATCGATAAAACCTTTGCCACACGGGATTTAGTTTATGGATTACATCGAGAACAACTCTATTGGCTGTTACTATTAAGTCAGGGTTCTACTCGTTTAATCTCAGCTACAGGAGAAACTCTCGAAGAAATTCGCGATCAGAATTTTCCCCTAGAAATGACTGGACCGGGGGCCACCGCACCACTGCCCTTTGATGCCGATACCAGTTATCTAGATGATAGAATCCGGCGATTTTTCCAGCAGGTAGATAATGCTCTGGGTGAATACATTGACATTGATGATTCTTCCCCTTTGATTGTGGGTGGAGTGGTTCGTCAAATTTCCTTCTTTCAAGAAGTTTCACAGTACACATCAGCAATTGTTGGCACTTTAACCGGCAATTTTGATAAAACCTCACTGTCAGAATTAATTCCGCAAGTATTGCCGATTATGCATTCAGTGCGTCAGACTCAAAAAACTGAAGCCCTGCAAGCTTTGGATGCGGCAGTCAGCGCTCAAAAAGTTATCTCTACCCTGGGAGAAGTGTGGCGTTTAGCGCAGGAAGGTCGAGGAAAATTGTTATTAGTGGAGAAAAATTACCATGTACCCGCAGTTTTAAGCGAAAATGGTGATTTGATACTGGTGGAAAACGTCGGTGGTACGGAGGTAATCGATGATGCAGTGGATGAAATTATCGAAGTGGTATTGGCCAAGGGAGGACGTGTAGCTTTAGTCGAGGAGGATTCCTTGAAAGATTACCAAAAAATCGCCTTGATTTTACGTTATTAGACCTAAGACTCCGTTTCACAGGCCCCAATACTAACCCATTGACTAGAACCATCAGACCAGTATTCTTTTTTCCAGATGGGGGCATTATGCTTGAGAGTATCGATAGCATAACGACAGGCTGCGAAAGCTTCCCCCCGATGGGGACAACCCACAGCTACTAAGACGCTAATTTCCCCGATTTGTAGCTTACCGGTGCGATGGTGAATGACAACTCGATTGGTATCGGGCCAGGTTTGTCGAATTTGCCGAGCAATTTGCCGGAAAACCTCCATCGCCATGGGTTCGTAGGCCTGATAATCAAGATAAATAACCGGTTTACCGTCGGTTTGCTCTCGTACAGTGCCACTCATTAGTACAATAGCACCATTAGCCCCATCATCGGCTAATTGATATACTTCCTGCAAAGATAAGGGAGCAAAACTGATGCGAAAATTATCTAGCGTCATGGATGAGGTGATGGGGGTTGGGGAGTGGAAATTATGAATTATCAATTATGAATTATGAATTATGAATTATCAATTATGAATTATGAATTATCAATTATGAATTATCAATTATCAATTATCAATTGGCGAGGGGGGGAGCAGGGAGAAGGGAGAATAAAAAAAATAAGGTTCTTCGTTACTTGGTATGGTTCGATAGGGGGGCATAAATCGACTAAATCCTTATCTGGCAAGAGATTTAATTGATTAGTTCGCTCTAGATCGAAAACAATTGACAAAAATCGCCAAATGTCTTTCTCTATAAGAGTTTCATTTCTTATAATCCTGTACGTTGCATAAGACAAACCGAAGAACCAAAAATAATCTCCTGCCCCCTGCCGCCTGAATACTGACTACTGACAGCTATATTAATCCACAGCGCGACGAATTTGAAGACAACACCATTCTTGACGTTTCCATAGGGCAGCCACTGTCCAGCCTTGGGGTTCTAAAATATCTGTAACTGCTTGTGCTTGGGTGACAAGGATGCCGCTTAAAATTCCCCAAGTGGTGGGTTTTGCCAGACGGGTGATTTCGGGCATTAAAGCGATAATTGTCTCGGCTAAAATATTACAAACGATGCCATCGACACCATCGGGAATTAATTCTAATAACTCCTCGACACTACCCTGATTAATAGCTAAATTTTCGGGGTTAATCCCGTTGAGATGGCGATTACTATACGTCGCATTCACCGCGAGCGGATCTGTATCGACAGCATAAACTTTTTTGGCCCCTAATAAAATCGCCCCGATCGCTAGTATGCCAGAACCACAACCGATATCGGCGATAATTTTAGGCTCTGGATGGCTACTTAAACGCATTTCTAGGGATTCTAGACATAATTGGGTGGTGGGATGCGTTCCCGTGCCGAAAGCGGAACCGGGGTCAATTTTAATCACCAATCTCTGGTTATTTTCCGGGGGATTTAACCAAGCAGGACAGATCAAAAAGCGATCGCCGATCTCGCTAATTTGCCAATGTTGTTTCCAACTGCTGGCCCAGTCTTCCTCGTCCATTAACTGCCAATGGCTGACAGGTTCGGGAAAACCTAAAATCAAAGCATCCTGCTTTAACCAGAGGCTTAGTGCCTCTAAATCGAGCAATTGCGCTTTAATTTCTGGTATATAGGCCTTAATCTCTAAAGAGGATTGTTTTTTAGCAGTGGCCGTTCCTGAACAGCCAAAATCCTCCAGTCTCCAGAAAACCGTTTCTTCGAGACTAGGTTCGCACAAAACCGTAATTTCCCACCAACTATTAGACATATATCAGTTATCAGTGATCAGGGAGCAGTTATCAGATTTGAGTTTTCAGTCAAAAGTATTAAGTGGCAAGTTCGGAGCTTTCCTTTCACTGATTACTGATAACTGATAACTGATTTAATCTAGAGTTTCACTGTGTAAGCATCGCGGATACCGGGGACTTTAATAATTTCCGAGAGAAGACCTTCCGGTAGAGGATCATCGAGACTCAGGGCCATAACTGCATCACCGCGAATAATTTTGCGTCCTACCTGCATACTGGCGATATTGACATTAAAACTGCCTAAAAGTGCGCCAATTTTGCCGATAATACCGGGCATATCTTGGTGAAGGGTGAATAGCATATGATTGCTCGGTGGCACGTTAATGGGGAACTCATCGAGGTCAGTAATGCGGATTTCTCCGTTACTTAACAGCGCTCCGGTGACGGAATGGGTCCCCATAGAACCATTAGCTTCCAAATGAATCGATCCCGAATAGTCGCGGGTGGAAGCATCCCGGGTTTCGATTACCCGGATACCGCGTTCCTTAGCTTCGATCGCCGCATTAACATAGTTTACCCGTTCTCGGAGGGCTTGGGACAGTAAACCCTTAATGGCCGCCACCACCAGAGGTTGACTGTCTTTAGTGGCCAATTCTCCCTGTAAACGGACATTTAACGAGTCACAGCGACCTCCTGCCAACTGACTGACAAGATTACCCATAGTTTCCGCTAATTGCAGGTAAGGGCGCAGTTTTTCCATAACATCGGGAGTTAGTCCGGGGATATTAACGGCTGAACGCGCTGGCAAACCGAGGAGGACATCGCGAATTTGTTCGGCCACATCAATAGCCACATTAACCTGTGCTTCCGTAGTCGATGCGCCTAGGTGGGGAGTGAGGATGACGTTAGATAATTCTCTTAATCTAGATTCGCCTAAAGGTTCCTGTTCAAATACATCCAAGGCTGCCCCGGCGATTCTACCGGATTCGAGGGCTTCAATTAAAGCCAACTCGTCGATAATGCCGCCTCGGGAACAGTTAATGATGCGGACCGTGGGTTTCATCTTAGCGATGGTTTCCCGACCGATAAGATGCTGGGTTTCGGGAGTTTTCGGGACGTGGAGGGTGATAAAATCGGACTCAGCAAAGAGTAGTTCCAGATCCACCAGGGTGCAACCGAGTTGATCGGCGCGTTCTTTGGAAATAAAGGGATCGTAGGCGAGAATTTTCATGCCTAGGGATCTAGCCACTTTGGCGACGTGGGAGCCAATTTTCCCTAAACCGACGACTCCTAGGTTCTTTTTATAAACTTCTGTGCCGATAAAGCGATTTCTTTCCCATTTATTCGCTTTTACCGACTGATTAGCATCGGGAATATGACGGGAGAGGGATAACATCATGGCCAAGGCGTGTTCGGCAGCGGCGATCGTGTTACCTTCGGGAGAGTTAACGACAATAATCCCCTGACGAGTGGCCGCGGGAACATCGATATTATCGACTCCTACCCCCGCGCGGCCGATAATTTGCAGTTTGCTGCCCGCTTCGACGATTTCTTTGGTGACGCGGGTACTGGAACGGAGCATCAGTGCGTCGTATTCGGGGATAATTTGAATGATTTCCTCGGCGGATAGTCCTGTTTTCACGTCCACTTGGGCAACCTGTGACAGAATTTCTACTCCTACCGGATCGATCGAATCGGATACCAGAACTTTGGCCATAATCTTTATAACGTGCTTTTTTCAGTCTACGGGCAAATGCTAGACCAATATTGGTATCTAGCCGCAATAGCCCATTTTAGAAGCAAAGGGTGCAGTCTATGGCAAAATTAGCGAAAAGATTTTAGGTTGTTATTCTTAATTGTCGTCCATGGGGTTGATGTCAGCCTCTTGCCGTTGTCACTGAGATATTGCTAATTTAATCACGGTGGCGATCGAGTTTTCCGCTTCTTTTTCTCAAGCCTTTTTCTAGGGCTGTCATTGCTTCTATTTGAAAATTTCTAAGTAGCTGGTTATGATTAAATTAAAAATGGATTTTAGGTTCGATCCCCCCTGCCCCCCTTGATAAGGGGGGTGCCGATAGGCGGGGGTATCCCCCTTAATAACGAGGCATCTGATAATTTTTAACGCCTACCTACTTATGATGTTCACATAGTAGAGAAAAAGCCAAAAACCTCCGTTAAGGATAACGGAGGCTAGATAATTAATTAACAATTTTCGGCTACAATTTCGCCCCACATTCAGGACAGAATTTATTATTCCAACTGTTAACCGCGCCACAACTGGGACAATTGTGCATTTCACAACCCCCGGTGACAATTTTCGGTAAACCAATCATACGGGCATTACTTTGGCCGGGGGCAACCATGGGATAACAATTTTCGTCCTTAGTCACGATCGCATTGACTAAAACCGGACCATCATGGGCCAACATTTCGGCAATTTTTGCGGCTAATTCCTCTCGATGGCGAATAGTAATCCCTTTAATGCCGTAAGCTTGGGCTAACAGTTCCACATTTGGCATTCCCGCTTCCATATTGGAATTAGAATAACGTTCCCCATAGAAAGCTTCTTGCCATTGACGTACCATACCCTGCCAACCATTATTAATAATAATCGTCTTGGCATGAATATTAAATTGGGTTAGGGTGGCCAATTCCTGTAGATTCATTTGGAAACTGGAATCACCACTAATACAGATGACCTCCTCATCGGGAATCGCCACCTTTACCCCCATCGCAGCAGGTAAACCGAAACCCATCGTCCCCAATCCCGCGCTAGAAATCCAACGTCGGGGTCCATTTTTGAGGAATTGGGCCGCCCACATCTGATGCTGGCCCACATCGGTAGTATAGTAGGCGTGGGGTGCTTGACGACCCACCTCAACGATCACTTCTTGGGGGGAAAGTCTGCCTTCCGGTTGAGGTACTTGCAGGGGATAATCTTGGCGCCAGCGCTCGATCTGGGCTAACCAGGCTTGGGTGCGATCGCAATTAGTGGGATAATCAAATTCTCTGGCTTTTTGGAGTATTTGTTCTAAAACTACCCGCACATCCCCGACAATCGGCACGTCAGGGGCGCGATTTTTGCCCACTTCGGCGGGGTCGATGTCCACATGGATTACCTTAGCTTTTGAGGCGAATTCGTCCAATTTCCCGGTTACTCGGTCATCAAAACGAGCGCCGACGGCAATTAATAAATCACACCCGGTCACGGCAAAATTAGCGTAGGCGGTGCCGTGCATTCCTAACATTCCCACCGAGAGGGGATGATGTTCATCAAAAGCACCGATCCCCATTAACGTGGTGGTGACGGGTAACTGAAAACGCTCGGCAAACTCGGCAATTTGGGCGTGGGCATTCGCTGCAATCGCGCCTCCGCCAACGTAAAGTAAGGGTTTTTCGGCGGTTTCCAAGAGGTGCAAAGCGGCCTCGATTTGACGGCGATTACCCTTAACCGTGGGACGATAACCGGTTAGTTTCACATCTCCCGGTTCGACGGGGATATAATCGCATAGTTCTAAACCGACATCTTTGGGAATATCGACTAAAACCGGTCCCGGTCGTCCTGTACTGGCGATATGGAAGGCCTCAGCGACGATTCTCGCTACTTCCCGGGCATTTCTAGCCACATAGGAATGTTTAACAATCGGGAGAGTAATACCATAAATATCGGTTTCTTGGAAAGCATCGGAACCGATGGCCGCCCGGCTGACCTGACCGGTGATAATTACCATCGGGATGGAGTCCATGTGTGCGTTAGCGATGCCTGTCACCAAATTGGTCGCCCCGGGGCCGGAAGTACCGAAACAGACTCCCACTTTGCCGGTGGCCCTAGCGTAGGCATCGGCGGCATGGGCGGCCGCTTGTTCGTGGCGCACTAAAATATGTTGTAATTCTCCCCGCTCTTCAAAGCGGTAGAGTTCGTCATAGATGGGCAGGATCGCACCTCCGGGATAACCGAAGATGTGCTTAACACCATGACGTTTGAGACTGTCCATCAAGGCATAAGCACCAGAACAACGCTGGGGAACCGTTGTTAAAGAGTTATTGGGCTTGGGAAGTGATGAAACCACAGGGCAAACCGTCCAATTTCTAACTAGAGGGATAATTGCAATTCTGTTGCCTAGGATGCAACTTGAAAAATAGCAAAATTGATAACCTTATACTTTTAGTGTATTCCATCTCACCTTTTTGGCTGCAGTTTTTTTTCTTTTTGCATCTTACCCATGCAATATCTGGGGAAGTGGGAAGTGGGGTGATGGGGGATAAGATGATAAATATTGGTGATTTTACCTGATCTTGACTGAGCCTGGGAGTTTTATGAATAGTCTTTTGATTGCGGCTACGGATACCGATGCGGGTAAAACCGTTGTCACCACTGCTTTAGTGGCTTATTGGCAAAAATACTATCCATCCAAGGCCTTGGGGCTGATGAAATTAATGCAAACGGGTCAAGGCGATCGAGAATGGTATGAGGGCTTATTTCAGGGTCAATTAGAAATGATTACACCGCTGCAATATCAGGCACCCTTAGCGCCTCCTGTGGCTGCTGATTTGGAAGGTCGAGATATTCCTTTGGGGACAGTGTGGCAAGCTCTGCTGAACCTACAAAAAAGCCAAGATTTGGTTTTAATTGAGGGTTTGGGGGGTTTAGGTTGTCCTGTCACCCACGAGCTAACTTTGGCGGATTTAGCGGCTCAATGGCGGTTAAAAACGCTTTTGGTGGTGCCGGTGAAATTGGGGGCGATTTCCCAAACGGTGGCTAATATTGCCCTAGCAGAGCAGAAAAAGGTCAATTTGGGCGGAATTATCCTTAATTGTCTTGAACCGCGCACGGAGACGGAAATAGAGCAGTTAACACCGATCGATTTAATTCAATCCTTGACTAATTGTCCGGTTTTAGGTGTTTTTCCCTTTATCGAAGATCGTCGGGATTTGGATAAATTGGCCTCGGTGGTAGCTAGTTGGCCGGAAATTAAGCTGTCAAGCATTTAAATTGCTTGTTGAGACGAGGCAAAAGGCACAAGGCAAGAGGTAAAAGGGAGAATAAATTAGGGGAAGTCCAGATATTCTTGTTCTGTTAGGGCAAATTCTGGATCAATGATTTTTACTTCATTATAGGTGAGTTGGTAGAGTTTGTAAACTAAGTGATCGATCTGCTTTTCTAATTCGCTTGTGTTAGCGTTAGGATCGTCTTTTTTAGCATCAAGACATTTTTGTACAAGTTTTTCTATTGCTGTGCGTTGTGATTCAGTTGCATTAGGAATCGGGAAATCTTTCATGAATATAGAACTTGGCTCATAAAAGTCACCTTGTAATTTTGATAATAGATTTTTAAACAAGAACATAACCACATTAGAGTTAAGGACTGCTAGTAAAACCTTATCGCTAGAAGAAATAATAAATGCCTTTTGATTAGTATAATAACCTAATTCATCCCATGCAAATTCATTTCGTTTGCAAATATTTGGATAAATAATTTTAGGTTGTTCAAATTCTTGCCAGTAACTAGCAGCATATCTTTGTAAAGCATACCACTCATATCTGATTCCTGTTTCTGCTTTGTTTCTACCTGATAATTGTTCTTTGAATTGGCAAAGGTGATTATAAACAGCAGGATATTGTTTTTGAAATTCTTCTTCTGCTTTCACTGAAGCACCAACTATAGTATTATCTTCATGTAGTGGAAAATGCCAAGGAATAAATAATAACCATAAATCAGGATTGTTTACTAGCCATCGTTTAACATCTCTCCCTCTTAAAAATGGCTTCAAAACGTCCTCCGAGGAAGGATGCTCATTAATTAATCTGTCGCGGGTTGCGCGATCAATTACAAAAGCTTCATTAAATCCTGTCTTAATTCCATAGTAAAATCTACCTTCCACATATTCAACCAAAGGCTGACCCGCATTACGCAACTTAGCTAATAAATCCAAAATTTGCGAAGACTCTAAACGCCAACCATCAGGCTTTAAATTTTCTTGAGCAATTATTAACCGATCTTGCTCTAATACTGTTGCAAACCGTGAAATATCTTGTTTTTTCGTTTCATCCCAGGATAAAGCTTGTAATTGATTATTTTTAGATTTATTTTTGCTTAAAGTGATAATACTTGGATAAGCTATAGCCTCTTCAAAAACAGGGAAATCACCAAAATCAATTAAATTGTAAATTGTGGTTGAATCTCCCAGAAGTTGACGCAACTTTTCACCATAACCTGCGCGAAAATATTTATTAGAGGAAATATAAGTTAAATGACCTTTAGGCTTTAACAGGTTTAAACCCAACTCATAAAAATAAACAAACAAATCAGCAACACCCGTATAACATTGATAAGATTTTTGTAAAGTTAGTTTTAATTCCTTAATTTCTTCCTGACGAATATAGGGAGGATTACCAATGACAACATCAAACCCAACAAAATCACCGTCATCATTCAACACTTCGGGAAACTCAAACCTCCATTCTAAAGCATTATTATACAGCTTACCGCTTTCAATATCTGCAATTTCAGCAGTTAGCTTATCAATCTCATTATTTAACTTAGTTACTTTTTTCTCCCGCGCTTTTTGCTCCGTCTTAGTCTCCTCAAACAATAAACCCTGATTTTCCAGATTATAAAGTTCCCCTTGTAATTGACGTAACTTCACCTTCTTAGGATCACTAATTAATAAATTAGCACTAAAACCCGCCTTAATCTTAGCAATCAGCGTTTCCATCTGCCGCTTTTGTTCCTTATTTTCCGCATTGCGATAAGTCTGTACCGCATTGCGATATTCCTCAATACTAAACTTCTGCTTCTGTAAAACCTGTTTAACATCCACATCCAAAGCAAAGCGACTAATCAAAGAATTACCACACTTGATATTAATATCAATATTTGGCAAAGTTTCTAAATTGCCATCCTCGCGATAATAAGCATTTTTTAAAAGCTCAATCCATAAACGCAAGCGACAAATCGTCACGGAATTAGGGTTAATATCCACCCCAAATAAACACCCTTCAATAATCGTCTGTTTCTCATGAAATAAGGCTTGCTGTACCCGTTGCTTTTCTTTATTATTCGGATGATAAGCAAATAAAGTCCCCTCATCATCGTAAACCAATAACTTATCGTTTCGCACCTCTACCCGATAATCTTTTAGCGACTTACCCGAAGTATCTAATAAAACCCTTAACTCACTCTTAATCGCGATTATCTCATTCAAAGCTGAAACTAAAAAATGTCCCGAACCCACCGCCGGATCGCAAATCTTCAGGCTATTAATAATAACATTTGCCTCTCTTTTGTCCTCAATTCGTTCATATAAATTATCCAAACTTTGACAATTCCAGCCTTTTACTTCATTAAACTTCTGCACGATCGCTCTTCGTATCGTTTCCCGACACATATACATGGTAATAAAACTCGGCGTATAAAAAGAACCGTCCTTATAACCATTAATCTTCTCAAAAATTAACCCCAGCACCGAAGCATTAATTAACTTTTCGCTATCTTCTTGAGGATTTTCTAACTCATCTCGATCGAATTTATAAGCATCCAAAAACTCAAACAAATAAGCCAACGTATTTAACTCACCTACTCGCTTATTACCCTGATTATCTTTTAGCACCGTCGCTGTAAAAATGGGTAAAGTTCGCTCCCGCAAATTGCCAATAAAAATCGTTTGCTGTTCCGTCTCCGTTGGTTCAAATAGCGAACTATTTAAATAAGGTACATGAGCAAAAGTCGTTTTAACCTTAGCCTCGCGCTTATTTGTCTCCCTAGCTAACACATCAAAAAACAAACTATCGAGATCATCATAACTGGGAACTTTCGCCAAGTTGAGAAAAGCAAAATCTCGATCGCCTTGATGATATTTAATTAATTGCGCCTCCAATAGTTTGAGAAACAAAACCCGATTAATCCAATTAATTGATAACCGCAACGCCACATTAAAAAGCCGGTCTTCATTCGTAGTTCCAAACTCTTCAGGATTTTTTAATTGTGCAATTTTATCCAAACTATCCAACCGACTAATCGCATTTTCAATCAGGGAACCATCACAGCGATCGCCTTCTTTCATTTGTCCGATTAACTTCTTCCCTTTTTCCTTAACTTCCGTCAAACCGATAATATACAAAAGCTCATTATAAAAAGGCTTATTTAAAGTATTGCTGTCATTAACAAAAGGTAACTTAAGTAAATGTTCTGGCGAAAGAATCTTGTAAATATCAAGCAAATCTAAATTTTCCAGATCTCGCAGATCAAAATGAGTAAACTTAATTTGCTCAATAACTTTAGTGATCGCCGGTTCGGCAATTTGTTGATAGAAAAAATCCGTTTTCGTACTACTCAGTCTCCCTGCTTCAAAATCGCAAAACTGGTTAACTAGAGCCTTATTAGCAAAAAACAACTCCTCAAAAATCTTCGCATCGAAAATAAACCACTCATAAATATTTGTCACGATCAAGTGTTTAATATTAAGATTTTTATCCGTCACCCTTTCGCGGAGAAAATATAAAACTAACTGCTGAAAAGCCTTAGTATTGAGATGATCCAGTCTTGGCATTTCTGCATTTATTGTCCGAGTAGGTTTCTTAGTCTCAAAAATGACCCCCACTGGACTTTTAACATCCTGATTATTATGAATCACCAGATCAATGCGCTCTTTTGTATTGATAAAATAGCGATCGGTATAATAGGTATTTTTTAAAAAATCTATCAGCAAATTTTTATTAAACTCTTCCGACTTTTTGCTGTCACATTGCTCCAACAAGCGCGTTAAATTAGCTTGAAAAACCTGAATTGTTTCAGTATCAGGCTTGATTTTCAAGTACATCCGATTTAAGGTTTGCTTAAGTTCTCGCTTATTGACGATCATAAAAGTTTACCTCTAGGGAAACTACCGATTAATTTTATTATAGCATTGCCAAATGATCGGTTAAAATAAAAGAACAAAAGTTGCAATCGAGGTCAATCTGTCGAAGCAAGGAATTTCTAACAGCAATGGGGAAATAATCCCCCGTCACAGCGTAGCTTAACGGGGGGAGTATGTCACTGTTGTAATGCTTTTAAGAAGCGTCCCATAGTGGCAAATAAACCGGACTTTTTGGCTTTATTAGCAGGATTAGAACTATCATTAGGATTATTACTAGAAGCTTTCAGAATCAGATTTTCTAAAGCTTCGCCCATGGGTTTAGTGGATTGTTCGGAAATTAACTCGTAACCGTCTTCTTTTTCGAGCCAAACTTGCCACAAGGAAGGATAGGAACGATACACGATCGCTGATTCCAAGGGACGAAAATAATAACAACTTTCTAGGATACTTAAAAATCTTTCTCGCAATTGTCGGGCTGCGTAACCGATACCCACTACCGATACATCTTCCAATTGAGGAATTAGAAGAACTACGGGGCGATCTTCGGCCAAGTTACAGAGTTTTTCTACGGAATTAATCTCCACCGAGGAGGGACAAACAACTAAAAAAGCTTCATCTTCGGGCTTAATTTTGTTTTCGATGGGAATAAAACGACTACCTAAATCTCCCAGTTGAAAAACTGTTTCTCCCCAATCCCGTCGAGCTAACATGGCGGCCCCGGTATCGGGAAAAATTACCCTTAAACCAGAACCATAACTGTCAAAAATAGATGTAAAATCAAGGGCTAAAGCTTGTGCTTGTAGAGCAATTTCTGGGATAACTAATTCCACTTGTATGCGTCTAGCTCCCGATTCTAGAGCCAGTTGAGTGGCGGCTTTCGCTTGCAGGATCGTTTCTTCTAGGGAATTGGGTAGGGTCATTTCAGTTATCAGTTATCAGTTATCAGTTATCAGTGAGCAGTTATCAGTGACTACCTCTGGTCGTCGGTGGCTTAAAATCAGAAAGATTTTAATTTTTATAAAAGGTAGGGTTGATTCATGAATGAACCCTACGTCCTGTAGGGGCGAAGCATTCGGGCAATAACCTATCGGTGAAACCGTAGATTTTCTATCCGAATGCTTCGCCCGTACTTTTTGCCGCAAACCCTACTTAAGTTTAGATGAAGTATGACGATATCTGGCATCATCCCCAGCATTAAGATAAATCCTATAAAATACCTTTAGTTTTTAAGAAGAAAGTCGGTAATCAGCAGAAAAGGTGAGGAGAGAAAGCTTAGGAAAGTTGATAAGAGCCGTGACGTTGGGCATAATAATCGAGAATTGCTGTCACCAGAGCGCGATCGCTTTCCTGAAAAGTCTCGGTATAGTTAATTTCTAGACTACCGATCTGACTTTGATGATAATCGAATTGTTGGAACTGCTGGGGAGTGAGATGGGTTTCCACACCTTGAACCTGTTGTAAATGGCTGGCTAACTCTCGATAGATAGCCAAGGGCATTTGGGGATAAATAATGGTTTGTTTTTGTTGAATAGCAATCGATCGCACGGGTTTTATTCTCCTGATTCGGAAACATTATAGCTGATCGAGGCTTGCGGTGCGGCGGCGGGTTCAGGGACACCATCCCCTAAGCGACGGGTAATAGTTCGACCGCTTTGTTGTAGAACAATATAGGGGTTATCGGGATCGGTGTTGATCGCTTTAACTAAAATTAAACCATTAGAGAGGGTAGAACCGGGGATAACTCGACGTTCCGTGGCTTCTCCGGGGGCTTTCACGATCGCCATAGGGGTGGTAGGTAGCCGGAGAATGCCCGATACTTGCACTTCTTCCGCTTCCGTCGGTTGCGGTGGTGGTGGCGGCACTTTCACTATCGGTTGTCCGGGGGTGGGAGGATTGCCCATTGCTGCGGGTCCGGCTGTGGTAGCTGATGAAGTACCAGCCGGGGGTTCTTCCGCCACTGTGATTGTAATATTTGGTTGTAGGTCTAAGGGGGCAAAGGGATCCCTACGACCGCGATTAATTTCTGCCCGTTTTTGGTCGGGATCGGTGGCGGGAATCAATCCAGGTACTTTTGGCGTAGTTGGTTCGGTAGCCGGTTGCCCAGGATTGCTAAAGGCGGGTGGTTGGGCAGCCGGGGGACTGGGGGTGGGGGTTTTTTGGGTGAGCGGTGGGGATTGATTCGCTTGGTTAGAAGCTGGACATCCCACCAACAATAAAGCGACACTCCCCACCGATAGGACTAGCGGCAATTTTTTCATGGGGAAACTAAAGACAAAATGGCCCAGTCGGACAGCCTTAGATAATAACATAACCTATGTTTCCCAGAAATCTAGGCTGATGATAGGGGGAAAGTCAGGAATTTTGCGCCGCTAGTCCAGTTTTAGTACTGACTACCGGATTTACGATGACCGATGGCGGTGACACCGTTACTATCCAAAACTTGACCCCGCTCGACGGTGGCATAGACTAACCAGCGATCGCCGCAGAGTTGTCGCTCTTTGACCGTACACTCTAGATAGGCGAGACTTTCGCTTAAAATCAGACAGCCATTTTCCCCGACTTGGGTTTCTAATCCTGTAAAGACATCGCCGCCAGATTTGATGCGATTGGAAAAATGACGGCGTAAATTGCGCCCTTCCTTGAGAATATTCAAGATAAAGGCGGTTCCTGAGTTAATTAGGCGGTCGGCGGCTTGTTCGTCAGCAACGGCGATAATTAGCCCCGGGGGGTTAAAACTGGCTTGGGATACCCAAGAGGTCAAGAAACCAGCATGATCCTCCCCCTGACGAGTGGTGAGAACAGAAAGGGAACCGACGATCCGACCAACGGCCTGGGCAGTGCGATCGATTTGTGTTTCGGTCATTCCCTGTTGGGGAACCCGCAATTTTTTGGTTTTTTTCAAGGTCTGGGCGAAGGTTTCTCCGGCTAAATAACCTGCTTGTAAACAGCTTTCTGTGGGGCTAAAACGCACGCGCAAGGATTCAAAACCGAGGCGATAATTGGCATCTTTGAGTTTAGTTTCAATTAAATCTACAGCTTCTCCACTCCAACCGTAGGAACCAAAAACCCCGGCTAATTTAGTTTTTGCTGCCGTGGAAAGAACGATTCCTAAAGCGGTTTGGATCTGGGTAGGAGCGTGACCAGCTAAGGTGGGAGAACCGATAATAAATCCGTCACAATTTTCGATCGCTTGACTAATTTCGGCAGGAGTGGCAAACTCACAATTTATTGATTCTACGGCCAGATCATTTTCTAATAATCCTCGTTCGATCGAGCGGGCGAGGGTGGCAGTATTTCCGTAGGCAGAAGCATATAATAAAGCCACTTGTGGGGGTCGAGTTTTTTGTTCTTGACACCAATAGCGATAATCGTGGGCAAGACGACTAAGACTATAACGAATTATCGGACCGTGGGCGGGTGCATAATATTGGGCGGGAAATTCTTTAATTTTGTCGAGGGCTGTTTCTACCGCTTTGGATTGCACAGCATGGAGACAATCAAAATAATAACGACGATCTGCGTCTAATTCTTTCCAATTTTTATCCCAAATATCGTCACTGCACAGATGCACACTAAAGAATTTATCGCTGTATAAAATTTGAGTTTTTTTGTCAAAAGTGCAGATAGCATCAGGCCAGCGGGGGGTAGGGACATTAATAAAACTGAGTTGATGACCTTGCCCTAAATCAAGGCTTTCATCGGTTCGTATGCCCAAAATTTGGGCATCGGGAAAGGCATTTTTCAGGGTATTGACGGCAGATTTAGAACAGAGGATGCTGATTTGATGGGTTTCGGCTAATAATGCCTTTAAAGTGACGATACGATTGGGATTAACGTGACTGAGAATCAGATAATCGAGACGATGTAAGGGGACATATTGACGAATTTCTTCTAAATAAATTTCGGTGAAGGATTCTCCGGGGGGATCGATTAAGGCGGTTTTATCGCCCCGGATAAGATAGGAATTCGCGGTGGTTCCCCGTTGACGAGCATATTCTATTTCAAATTTTAATCTTTCCCAAGTACGCGAGCGAAAAACCCACGTTTGCTCGGCAATTTCGGCGGTTTGAACATCGCGGGGGCGATTATTAATAGCAGGATTGGGAATTAAGGTAGTATTGGTCATAGTTGTTAATTTGGTTGTTAGTTGTACTGATAACTGATAACTGATAACTGATTAAATTTTGCTGTTTATTTCAGTTAATTCTTTAACTAAATGTTGACGATAACGTTCAGAAACTTTTTGTTCAGGATCGATACCTTCAAAGGTGGGAGGAAGCCAAACTCTTAACACCATTAATGTCCCGAGAACTATTAGAAAAGCACAGGCGGCTAATACTTGTGTCCAATGAGTTTCTAGGACTCCTCTGACAATTAATTCTCGCAAAACCGAGACGATAGAAACTTCCACGGCAACACCGATAGAAACTCGTTTTTCTTGCAAATAAATAATCAACAATCGGAACAATTCTACTAGAATTAAGAGGAATAAAATATCGGCGGTAATAATCCGAAATTGAATCGGTGGCAGCAGCGACATAAACATTTCTCTGACTTCTAACACCATGAAGCTAAATAAACCGATACAGAGAGAAATGACGATTAAATCTTGAATCATTTCTAAGACTTGCACTACTCGTACCATCATTGGGGAAGGGTTTTTAATTGGTTCGTACATTTTATTTCTCCTAAGATTGATAGAATTGGATGTTAGGGAATTATGAATTATGAATTATCAATTATGAATTGGGGAGCTTTTTTCAGTTATCAGTGAGCAGTCAACAGTAATCAGTGAACTGATAACTGATAACTGATAACTGTTAATAATGATTGCCAACTTTGCGATGATGGACAGCAGTTAAGACATCTAAACGGGCAACTCGTCCACTATTAACGGTACAATAAACTACCCAATGATCGCCGCAATCTAAACGACTGGTGACTTCACATTCTATGTAAGCTAAGGCATCGGCTAAAATTGGTGATCCATTATTGGCAGTATAGGTTTTAATTCCTTCAAAACGATTAGCACCGGGAGAGAAACGCTTGAGGAAATGTTTCATTAATTTCTGGTAATTATCCTCAGCCAAAACATTTAAAACAAAGGTATCGCTAGGCTGTAAAAATGATACCATTGCCCGATCTTTGGCCACTGCAATCGCCACACCTAAAGGATTTAAACTTGCTTGTGTCACCCAAGAGGCAATCATGGCACTGGATAAATCGGCTTTTTGGGAAGTAATTAGATACAATCCGGTACTAATACGGCCTAAAGCCTTTTCTAAGTCGTTGTTAATCGACTTAATTTGTTTAATCGTTTTTTCTCGGCTTAACCATTGACCGAGGTCGGTTCCTGCTTCATCGGCAATAAAATCGAGGGATTGATTGGTATTATCTTTAACTAAAAGAGGAGGAAAAGCTTCGATCGCCCCGATTTCCTGTAATTTATTTCTTAAGGGAAAAATTGGTTCATCTTCCCCACCTCCTGACTCAAATAATCCTACCGCTTGTTTGCCATTAATTGAAGCAATAATCGTGCTTAAAATCGTCTGGTTAATCGGGGAAGATTGGGGAGGCATTCCGATGATAACTCCCTTAGATTGATTGATCAATTCTCTGACTTCGTGGGGATCAGCATTATTCATATCGACTAATTCTGTCACCACATCAGTTTTAGTCAAACCCTGACTAATCATAGTAGCTAAATGTTCACTTTGTCCGTAATCTTGGGTAAAGAATATAGCCACTAAAGTATCGGCAGAAGTTTGTTCTTGACTCCACGCTTGATAGCGTCCCACCCAATCAGAAATATGGTGTTTTAATAGGGGGCCGTGACCAGTGGCAATGAGATTAATTTCAAATTTCTCGATTCTTTTAATTGCCCCTAAAACTGAACGAGCATTCGGTCGCATCAGACAGTCATAATAGGTTTGAAAATCGGCTTCTAGCAGGTCTTTTTCTCGATCATAGGTTTGATCATCGCAAAAGTGCATTCCGAAGGCATCACAGGTAAAAAGGGTGGCAGTTTTAGCATCAAAAGTGAAGATAGTATCAGGCCAATGAAGATTAGGGGCCGCAACAAATTCTAAAACATGGCCATTACCTAAATCTAAAGTATCACCACTTTTAACTATTAACTGTTTAAAGGGTCTGTGTACCATGTTTTCCAGGAATTGCATGGCAACTTTTGCCCCCACCACGGTAACTTCTGGGACTAATTCTAAAACTTCTTTGACTAAACCACTGTGGTCGGGTTCGGTGTGACTGATAATTAAATAATCAAGATGATTGATGTTGATTAGTTTAGTTAATTCATCCAGATAAAGGCGATCGAATTTGCGGTGAGATGTATCAATGAGAGCGGTTTTTTCCCCTTGAATAACAAAAGAGTTATAAGTGGTACCGTTTTCTAAACCAAATTCGATATCAAAGCGATCGCGGTCCCAATCCAAACAGCGCAGGGTAAAGGTATTTTCAGCGATTTCTTGGATTTGTGTGGTTAAACGGCTGGTTTTAGCGGGTTTTGGGGTGATTAAAGCAACCATAATTTCTATCTCCCACAGGATTTGATGCGGAACTGCATTTGCTTAATTCCTATGGTGACTTGCTTTCAGGGATTTGTAAAATACCAATTACTCAAGTAAATGATTAGTTAGATTTATATAACTTTTTCTCTATGGTTGCGGAGATTAAACCCCGACCAGCTAGAGAACTGGAATTTTTTGGCAAGAGCAGATAGACTAAATCTAGAGACTGGGAACGAAAAAGAGACCTAAAATGCCGCAAGTGGATTGGAAACCTTGCCATCAAAGCCTGGAAACCTGAAGAGAAGAGGCACTAACAGCGGGGCATCCACGAACAAGAGAAAGATTAATGGCCTTGCAGGAAATCTCTGAGAGCCATTATTGCGATTAGAAGAAAAGCTCACTGATTACTTGCCATTTTACAGAATATCAATCTGTTTCCTATACGATCCGTCGTTCCTTTACCGGTGATTTTGATTTTTAAGTACCCTCTCCCCACTTCCCACTTCCCAATTCATCATTCATCATTCCCACGCGAGCATTTTTGGGGATTAATCCCCTTCCTCTAGCCATTTTTGCCAGAGATCCGGACGACGTTCCTTGGTGCGATCGAGTTGTTGTTGATAGCGCCAATCAGCGATATCCTGATGATTACCCGATCGCAAAACTGGCGGCACTTGCCAACCGCGAAAGACCGGCGGCCGGGTATATTGGGGATAATCCAATAAACCCGCCTCAAAACTCTCCAATTTCAACGATTCCGCCTTACCCACCGTCCCGGGTAACAACCGCGTCACCCCGTTAATAATCGCTAAAGCAGGAATTTCCCCACAAGTTAGGATAAAATCCCCTAAAGATACCTCTCTAGTCACCAAATGCTCACAAACCCGCTCATCTACCCCTTCATAATGCCCACAGATGAGAATTAACTGCTGATAACTACTAGCCCAAGTTTTCAGTAAAGCTTGATTGAGAGGTTCCCCCTGGGGAGTCATCAGCACGATCTCCCGGGGTGGTAGAGTTTCTAAAGACTCGATCGCCTCAAAAATTGGCTCTGGTTTTAATAACATTCCCACACCACCACCGTAGGGTTCATCATCGACGCGACGGTGTTTATCGTGGGCAAAATCCCGGAGATTGACCAAATTTACCCTAGCGATGTCGCGTTCGAGAGCTTTTGCCAACAACCCCGACTGCAGCGGTGAAGTAAAAAAATCGGGAAAGAGAGTGATAATGTCAAACTGCACGGGGAAAATTAAGGTCTAGACTGGGATAGTGTTTAATGTATCATTTTGTCACGGTTCGATCGGTTAAAATCTTGCTAATTTTGCGCTAGTCTATCTCGATAACATGATAGACTATGCTGTACTGTCTAGGGGTTTTGCTGGCTCTAGCTTGAGTGATCGAAGTCTAGCCTAGACTTAAAGTTAACTAACAGTCCGTCATTGCCAGTGGATCGAAGAAAATTGCTAAAATCGCCTCTACTATTGCTTGATGTCCCGAAAAATATTCCTAAACCGCATTTTTTTCCGTCAACCGTTCAGGGAAAATAACATCAAGATACCTGTACATCTTCCCGAAAAACCTTCCATCCCTAAAAATGTCTATTCGTTCAGTGACATGATCATCGAGCTAGAAACCCAACACCACCAAAATCCTACCCCCGTATCTCTCAAAACGGCGATTTTAGTCATTGGAGGTGCCGAGGATAAAGTCCACGGTAAAGAGATACTGCACACCTTTTGGAATCGCGCTGGGGGTAGCGAAGCAGTGATCGCTATTGTTCCCTCCGCTTCCAGAGAACCGGTTTTAATCGGCGATCGCTATCAGAAGATTTTTGAGGAAATGGGGGCAAAATACGTCAAAGTTATCGATATTCGCGATCGCGTGCAGGGAGAAGACCCCCAATTCCAGGCCTACATCGAAGAGTGTACAGGTGTATTTATGACCGGAGGCGACCAGCTGCGTTTATGCGGTTTGCTCTCCGATACTCCCCTGATGGAAAGAATCAGACAAAGAGTGCAACAGGGAGAACTAACCCTGGCCGGAACTAGCGCCGGGGCCGCCGTTATGGGTCATCACATGATTGCTGGGGGCAGCAGTGGGGAAGCACCTAATCGGGCCCTAGTGGATATGGCCATGGGATTAGGTCTCATTCCTGAAGTTATTGTCGATCAACACTTCCACAATCGCAACCGCATGGCTCGGTTAATGAGCGCTATCTCCGGTTATCCCGAACGTTTAGGAATTGGCATCGATGAGGATACCTGCGCTATGTTTGAACGGGATGGCACGATGACGGTAATCGGCTGCGGTACAGTAACGGTAATTGATGCCAGGGAAATGTCCCACACCAACCACCATCACGTCACCGCCAACGAACCCCTGAGTCTGCATAATCTGCGGGTACATATTCTTTCCTACGGTGATGGCTATCATCTCAAAAAACAGCAAGTGATCGCTAAATTGGGGTAAAAAAACTCCTGAAAAACTGTTCATAGTGAACAGTTTACCGATCTCGGAAAACCAGACAATAAACAACGGCTTCTTTGTGCTTCTCAACAGCAAACATCAGCTATATCATGAAAATTCTCAGAACCCAAACCCTGCGCGGTCCCAACTACTGGAGTATTCGTCGCGACAAGCTCATTGTTATGCGTCTAGATCTCGAAGATCTCGCAGAGAAGCCATCGAATGAAATCCCTGGCTTTTACGAGGGATTAATCGATGTTCTCCCCAGTTTAGTCGAACATTACTGCTCCCCCGGTTATCGCGGCGGTTTCTTTGAACGAGTCCGCACTGGTACTTATATGGGCCATATTATCGAACATATCGCCCTAGAATTGCAGGAATTGGCGGGAACTCCCGTCGGGTTTGGTCGCACTAGAGCCACCTCCACCCCCGGAGTCTATAACGTGGTATTTGAGTACGTTGACGAGCAAGCGGGACGTTATGCGGGTCGGGCTGCCGTGCGTTTGTGTCAATCGATTGTCGATACGGGAACCTATCCTCAGCAAGAATTGTCCCAAGATTTAGCCGATTTACGCGATTTATGCAATAATGCCGCCCTCGGTCCGAGTACAGAAACCATCGTCAAAGAAGCACAAGCTAGAAATATCCCCTGGTTACTCCTGAGCGCTCGTGCCATGGTGCAATTGGGCTATGGCGTTCACCAAAAGCGCATTCAAGCCACTTTAAGCAGTTTTTCGGGGATTTTAGCCGTTGAGTTGGCCTGTGACAAGGAAGGCACAAAAACTATCCTCAAGGATGGTGGCATTCCCGTCCCCCGGGGTACGGTGATTCAATACTTGGATGAGTTGTCAGCGGCAATCGAGGAAGTGGGAGGGTTTCCCATCGTGATTAAACCCCTCGATGGCAACCACGGCCGGGGCATCAGCATCGATGTTAAAACTCAACAGGAAGCAGAGGAAGCTTATGATCTAGCCAGTGCCGCCTCGAAAACCCGCAGCGTGATCGTAGAAAGGTATTATAAAGGCAGTGATCACCGAATTTTAGTCATAAATGGTAAAGTCGCCGCCGTGGCCGAACGGATTCCCGCTCACGTCGTCGGTGATGGGCGCTCAACTGTAGAAGAATTAATCGAAATTACTAATCAAGATCCCAACCGGGGTGACGGTCATGCCAACGTTTTAACTAAAATAACTATTGACAAAACCGCCCTTAATGTGCTAGAGAAACAGGGCTATGAATTAACCAGCATTTTAGCCCACGGAGAGATCGCCTATCTGCGGGCCACGGCTAATTTAAGCACCGGCGGCATCGCCGTGGATCGTACCGACGAAATTCACCCCGAAAACGTCTGGATCGCCCAAAGAGTGGCAAAATTAATCGGTTTAGACATTGCCGGGATCGATGTGGTGACAGAGGATATCCGCAAACCCCTGAAAGAAGTGGACGGGGTAATCGTAGAAGTCAACGCCGCTCCCGGTTTTCGGATGCACGTTGCCCCTAGTCGCGGTTTACCCCGCAATATCGCCGCTCCAGTTATCGATATGTTATTCCCCCCCGGTACTCCCAGTCGCGTGCCAATTCTGGCGATTACGGGAACTAACGGCAAAACCACCACTAGCCGCTTAATTTCTCATATTTGCCGACAAACGGGGAAAGTAGTCGGATTTACCACGACGGACGGCGTATATATCGATGATTATCTGGTAGAAAAGGGCGATAACACCGGTCCCTACAGTGCCAGTATGATTTTGAAGGATCCCACGGTGGAGATTGCCGTATTAGAAACGGCCCGGGGTGGTATCCTGCGATCGGGTTTAGCTTTTAATCAGTGCGATGTGGGGGTGGTGTTAAATGTGGCCGCCGACCATTTGGGTATCGGCGATATCGACACCATCGAACAGATGGCGAAGGTAAAAAGCGTTGTGGCCGAGGTGGTTAGCGCCGAGGGTTACGCGGTTTTAAATGCCGATGACCCCTTGACCGCTAGTATGGCCGAAAAAGTCAAGGGAAGAGTCGCTTATTTTTCCATGAGTCCCGATAACCCGATTATTCACGACCATATCCGTCGCGGTGGCATGGCCGCCATCTATGAGAATGGCTATCTGTCGATTCTAGAGGGAGAATGGACGCTGAGAATCGAGGAAGCGGTCAATATTCCCGTGACTATGCAGGGAATGGCTCCTTTTATGATTGCTAACGCCCTGGCCGCCTGTTTAGCCACTTTTGTGCATGGTATCGATATCGAGTTAATTCGCCAAGGGGTGCGGACTTTTAAACCTTCCGTGGCCCAGACCCCCGGCAGGATGAACCTGTTTGACTTGGGACACCATCACGCTTTAATCGATTATGCCCATAATCCCGCCGGATACGAAGCCGTCGGCGGTTTTGTCGGCAATTGGTCCGGGGAAAAAGTCGGCGTGGTCGGCGGACCTGGCGATCGACGGGATGATGATTTAATTTTATTAGGGAAATTATCGGCGCTTATGTTCGATCGAATTATTGTTAAGGAAGATAACGATACTCGCGGTCGCCGCCGGGGGGAAGTGGCCGATTTAATTCTCCGGGGAATTAGCGAAGAAAATGGCAGTTTGCGTCCGGAAGTTATTCTCGATGAAACGGAAGCTTTAGAGAAGGCTTTAAGCACGGTTTCTGAGGGTGGTTTAGTGGTAATTTTCCCCGAAAGTGTCACCCAGGCGATCGATTTGATCGAGAAACATCGACCCCTGACCGATAATCAGGGTTAAAAGTTGGGATATTCTGCCTATAGAGTCACTTCTAGCCCGATGGTCTGTTCCCCTCTCTAGGCAATCGTTGATCTACAATGATTATTGTAGGCTTTCATCGAAGGAATAATAATATTGATGCAGTTATTCACCATCGGTCACTCTAATCACGAAATTGCCTCATTTATGCTTCTACTTAAGAAGCATAATATAACTGCCCTTGCTGATGTTCGTTCTCATCCTTATAGCCGATTTCTCAAGCATTTTAATCAGTCAATATTGTCAAATGCTTTAAAAAGTGAAGGCATTTACTATGTGTTTTTGGGCAAGGAATTAGGAGCCAGACCGAGCAGCGAAGAATGTTATGTCAATGGTAAGGCTTTATACGAAAAAATTGCTAAAACATCTGATTTTAATCATGGAATTGAACGAATTTTACAGGGAGTGAAAAAACATCGAATTGCCCTTATGTGTGCGGAGAAAGACCCGATTGAATGTCATAGAGCGATTCTGGTTTGTCAACATCTACGTCATTGCGATTTAGATATTTATCATATTCTAAAAAATGGTGACTTGGAATCTCATGACCATTTGGAAGAAAGAATGCTGTTCAAACATAGTTTGACCGATTTTTCAGCCAGTAATCAAAAAGAAATTCAGCTTTCTTTATTTGTCGAGCCAAATAGCAATCTTCTCACAAAAGCAGAATGTTTGGAGAAAGCTTATAAGCTTCAGGGTGATGCAATTGCTTATATAGAAACAAGTGGTAATTATGATGAACAGGACAATCAATCTCTTTACAATCGGCTTTACTCAAAAGACTGCACAGAAGTTCTTTGATGACTTACAAAAAGCTGGCGTTAAGAGAGTTATAGATACTCGTTTAAATAATGTTTCCCAATTAGCAGGATTTAGTAAAAAAGCTGACCTAGAATATTTTTTAAAAGTCATCGGTGGCATTGACTATGTTCATGTTTTAGACTTAGCTCCAACTCAAGATATTCTTGATGAATATAAAAAGAAAAAAGTTGATTGGACAATATACGAACAAAAATTTAGACAACTTATTAGTAGCCGCAGGATTGAAACAAAAGTTTCTCCAGATGTAATTAATAACGCTTGTTTACTCTGTAGTGAGGCAAAACCTCATAATTGTCACCGTCGTTTAGTGGCGGAATATTTAAAGGAGAAATGGGGGAATATCAATATATGTCATCTCTGAAAAAAATTGTCTGTCTTGCTAATTCATGGAAATTAAATGAACGCTGTATCGCTGGAATTGATATTAGTTCAGGAAATTGGGTTCGTCCTGTGTGTGATTCTCTTTATCCAGAAGATGGCAGGGTTCCACGATCAGTTAGACTAATTTCTGGTAAAGAACCAAAAGTTTTAGATATTCTCGAAATTCCCCTTGCTGATACTGGCAATGATTTTGGGTTTGAATCGGAAAATTTTTCCGTTTTACCCGGTGAATGGAAATGTGTAGGTAGATTCAATATCAATAATTTGGGAAAGTATTGTAGAACCCCAACAAAAATACTGCACAATTCAATTAAATATGTTAATCCTTCTTATTTGAAAAACCTTAATTTCAATCAACGTTATACTCTCCAGTTGATTCAAGTGCAGAGTTTTAGAGTATATCAAAAAGAAAATTCAAAAGGAAATTTTGAGTGGCGTGGCACAATTACAACAGCGAATGGTAACAGTTTGACAGAAGCAAAGATAACTGATCCCGTATTTGTCGAGAAATTAAATACAGGCTATCAACCTCAGCAAAACTGTTTTGTTACCGTCAGTCTTAGTCTGCCTTGGATCTCTTCGGCAAATTGGGAAGGAGAAGCTCCCTGCTGGAAATTAATAGCAGCTGTAATTGAATTATAGGAATTACGGCTAGACAACTTTTTTATAGGTTGTTGGCTCGAAAAAATCTCTGTTCGTGAAATTTTCAGAGCTATGAACAGTTGAGTTTAACAGACTGAAGTGGGCGAGGTAAATTTAGCATGAATGCTGGAGCGATCAAGCGAAAATAAGGCTCTTCTCAACTTTGTGTGATAAGTTTAACTTATATAGTAGTGATCGATCTTTGTGTTCTCTGTGTCTCTGTGGTTCCTTCCACTCCCTCGCCCGCAAGACTGTATCTTAGAATACATTTTACCCACCAAATCCAAAAGAACCCCATTTCCCTATCCTTGTCAATTGTGGATCAAAGCAGCTTGACATCCATATCTTGATAAAATTATCAAAGTTACTCTGGTTTGAGACTATCTAAAATTAATTTTATATCTAAATCAAGAGCTTGAGCAATTTGTTCGATTGTTAATCCTAATCCTATTAGTTTGGGAACAGTTTCTAGTTTTGCTTTAATAACATTGTTTTCAGTTTTATAAATATGATAATTTTCTATTTCTCGATTATTAGAAGGGTTATGACAAAAAGTAACCTGATCAATTTTTACAGATTTATTACCCAAATTATTAATACTATTGCTGACAATTAACCTTTCAATTGCTGATCGAACAGTTGATTTATTTAATTCTTCCCCTAACACTTCCGAAAGAATGCGCCAAAGTTCATAGGCTTTATCTCTGGCATGACCTTCAGAACAATTATATTTTTCTGCTATTTTTGCATATTTCTGACCATCAAAAACGTTCTTTAAAATCCCTAATTGCAATGTATCGAGATGCTTTCCCGTGTGGTCAAAAACCAGATTATCAATAAGTGAGAAGACTTCTTGGGTATCCATGGGAGTAATGTTAAGATTTGGGGACATAATACCGTCATTATCCGTTATTTTCCGACATAGTTAACAAAACTTCCGACAATATCCGTTTTTTTCCGTCTTGAAAATGTTTAAACTTATTAGTTAGGATGGTACTGTTTATGGTTGTTTTTGCAGTAACTACTCACTATGAGAGCCATTAAAATCCTCTGTATGTTCATTGGGTTGGGATTAATTCATTCTGCTCCCATACAAGCAAACAATATGAGTAATGATATTTTAATTAGCCAATCTCGTCGTCAGTATGAATGTACGCGGAACGGGGTTAATCCCACTATATCAGGTTCTCTGTTTTCAGATGGATATAACTGTTTAATACCTATATCAGCAGGTAAGTGTGTAGGTTATGCTGATGCTTTTGGATACAGTCGTATTGGTAATTCAGATCCTAGAGGAATGATAAGCTGTAAGAATGTCGAAATTGCAGAAGATAGACTAACAGGGAAAAAGTATTATCGATTTAGTTCAGGAGATAAATTTATCTTGGAAGGAAAATAAGTTTATTTTAGATTCTGTAATTATCTTTACAGTTGACCATTCTTGATCCCAGTCCATCCCATTTGCGGAACAGTTTTGATATTATAACCTGTAAACTCCCTCATTAATCTTCGGTCAATACATTCATCTAAAAGAAGCCTCATTTCACGCTACCCTATCAATAAGCTCTTTTTCAAATTCTGCAAGTAAGCTAATAACTCGTTCTCTTGTTACCGTCGGAAAACCCTCTAAAAAATCATCAATTGATTCTCCTGCTTTAAGATAATCAAAAAGTGTTTGTATCGGAACTCTAGTACCTGAAAAAACAGGAACACCACTCATAGTTTCAGGAGATACATTGATAAGAGGCGAATATTTAGCCATTTTGATTACCTTCTTAGCTTCTACAGAGTACATTAACCCAGAGCAATACGTCTTGTCTTCATATTCTAGCCTAGATTCTTGAAAAATGGCTTAAATTCAGCTTCAACAGTTTAGGGAAGTGGCTTTCGATTAATAATACTAAAATGAACAATAATCTAAAATCAAGCCGATAATGACTAAATGCAACCGACGGAAGCCCAACTTAGACAACTCTATCAGCTAATTTCAATAAAGTCCGAAAACTATGCACGGGTAGGTTCTTTATGGGAGGGGATGGGGGTGATGACCTTCTCGACCCCTAACTATCAGTTAACGATTTTTAAAAGCTTCGATCGCCGCCGGCAAAGTATAGTAAATCCTCTCCTCGCTAATTTTATCTAACAAGCGGGAACGTTGCAATTCTAAGTACAGATCGTGTTTAACCCTAGCGAGAGCGAAAACTATACCCCGTCTTGATAATTCTGCCGCTAGTTCCTCGAGAATCTCCACGGCTGTACTATCCAATTCCCCAAGGGCCTCCGTATTCAAGACAAACCATTCTACCGGTTTTGTCTCCCGGGCAATGGCACTGAGAGCGCGACGTTTAAAGTCGGCCGCATTAGCAAAAAATAAGGGGGCATCGTAACGATAGATAACTAACCCTGGTATTGTTTGCGCTTCTGGCCAATCCTGGAGAGCGTGTAAACCCATCACCCCCGGAACCGTACCCAAGACGGCATCATCGGGCCGGGTAATGCGGGCCAATAAATCGATAACCGAGAGACCGATGGCGATGGCAACCCCGCTTAAAATCCCCGTGGTTAGCACCCCCACCATGGTCAGGACAGCGAGATTAAACTCACTATTGCGAAAGCTTTTTAGTCGTTTAGCGCCGGCGATATCCAGCAGTTTACAGGCCGCATAAATCACCAGCGCACCCAAAGCAGCCTTGGGAAAGAGTGCCAGTACCGGACCGAGCAGGAAAATGACCGCCACCACCACCACTGCCACCACCAGGGAGTAAAGCTGACTTTTACTGCCCACCGAATCGCCCACTGCGGTGCGACTGGCGCTGCTGCTGATGGGAAATCCCTGACAAAAACCCGCTGCCAGATTCCCCAGTCCTAGGGCTAAAAATTCTTGATTGGCATCGATTTCTTGGTTATGGTGTCTGGCGAAGGCTCTGGCGGTCAAGACGTTATCGGAATAGCCGACCAGGGCAATGCCGACGGCCGCGGTTCCTAGGGGTAGTAATTGGGAAAAATCTAGGGTTGGTAAGCCAAAATTAGGCAAAGTATTGCTAATTTTCCCCACTACTGCCACCCCTTCTTGATCGAGATGGAGGGTAGCGACGGCGAGGGTTCCCAGTAAAACCGCCAGCAAGGGTCCCGGTGCTTTGGGAAAATATTTTTGGATGACAAATAGAAATAGTAGCAGCAATAGAGCGAGGCTAAGGGTTGGCCAGTGCCATTGGTTTATTCCCTGAAAAAAAGCGAAAATTTCTTTAAAAACCGTATTTTCACTGATTGACAAACCACTAATTTTACCCAGTTGTCCCGCAATCATGATCACCGCCACTCCCGCCATATAACCGATCAGGATCGGTTTGGAGAGTAAATTAGCTAGAAATCCCAAGCGGGCGATATAACCAACTAAACAGATTAAACCGACCATTAGGGCTAAAAAAGCCGCTAAACTGCCGTAATTTTCTCCTTGAAGGCTCACCAGAGGTGCGATCGCTGCCGCCGTCATCACTGCCGTGGTCGATTCTGGTCCGAGGGATAGTTGCGATGAGGAGCCGAAAAAGGCATAAACTAGGGCAGCCGGCACGAGAGTCCACAATCCCACCACCGGCTCGACCCCGGCCAGGTCGCCGTAAGCCATACACTGGGGAATAGCGTAGGCCGCCACAGTGACGCCGGCGAGTATATCTCGGCCTAGCCACTGCCATTGATAGGAGCGCAGGTTTTTTAGCCCGGGTAAATCAGGAAAATCGACTCGTCGGGAGTTTTTACTCATAGTTTTTCTCTCTTAACGGCGACTTAACCTAATTTTAACGGAAGAATTAGCTAGGAAAAGCCTTTAGGCTAAGATATTTTCTGTCAGCATCATATTTATACCATGTTAGCCGCAATTTTAGTTAAATTGGCTAAATATACTCGGAAATATCCTCTTGACAATCATCGGCTAAGTATGATAGGGCCCGGAAGCGTAAACCGACTAATTGCTCGTAGAGAGGATTTAACTTGCACAGAGGCGGAATATGGACTAATTTATGACCAAACAGCACGATATCGCGTTCAAAAGGACATTGAGGTGGCACCATTTTGCAGATAAACCGGGCCAAACGCGGATCGTGCATTTCTACCCCATCTAACCAATCTTTGAGGGGATGCAGCAGATCTGGGTGGGGATGTTCGGCACTGATAAACTCAGATTTCTGCGCTTCCGTGGTAATTTCGGGAATTTCACAGATAGTATGTTCTAAAGCTGACAGGGCCTCGATTTCTAACCCGAAAGCGTCCCGATAACTATGCAGTAATGCCGCTTCTGCGGGGGAATAAATGCCATCGGCGATCGCCACCATCACCGCCGTGCGCAGGAAGTTTTCTGATATTTTCGGGTCATGACCGAAACTTGCGGCCAATTCTTCGGGACTAATCGATTGATAGAGAACGTGGTCGTCATCTAATTCTAATTCGTGAGCGAAACGGGCGATCGATTCCTGTTCGCTGGCGCTATAATCCCCATCAGACCAGGCAATTGTCAGTAATCCCCGTAACCAGTCCCTAACTTGTTCGTTAGTGTAGCGATATTGAACAGAGCTAACCATAGGTATTGCTAAAACTGATTTCTAGTTTCTCAATTCAATTCTACCCATCACCCCCGGATTCTAGTAGCCCCGTTCATATCATGTAACCATTGCAACTATCCTTAGGGTCAGCTAGGAATTTTTTGGTTTTCAGTCGGCATAATCGGGCAATTTTCGCCTCCAGGAACAGGGGTAAGGGTTGGTGCTTTTTGCTCCTTCCCCAACCGCGTCAGTCCTGCTGAAAAGGCGGATTCCTGGGATTAACGGCCAATCCCCAGGTAACGGAAACCGGCTGCTGTCACCACCGCAGGATCGAGGAAATTGCGACCATCAATTAACACGGGTTCGCGCATGGTTTTAACCATTTTGCCGTAGTCGAGACGGAGGAATTCTTGCCATTCCGTCACCACCACCAAAGCGTCACAACCATCGGCCAATCTTTCCGGATCCGATTCGATAATCACACCGCTTAAACCGTGACTTAAACCACTTTGGGAAACGATCGGATCATAGGCTTTTACCTTAGCACCTAAACGATTTAACTGTTCGATCATGGTTAAAGCCGGAGCATCGCGCATATCATCGGTATCGGGTTTAAAAGTTAATCCCAACAAACCGACGGTTTTACCCTTGAGGATTTTTAATTCCTGTTGCAGTTTTTCGATCGCAATTGTTCGTTGACGTTTGTTAACATTGATAGCGGCGTTAAGTAATTCCGTTTCGTAACCGTAGTCTTCTGCGGTATGTACCAAAGCGGACACATCTTTGGGGAAACAGGAACCCCCCCAACCGATCCCGGCCGAGAGAAACTTGCTGCCGATACGGGAATCTAAACCGATACCTTTAGCCACTTGGGTGACATCGGCCCCGACGCGATCGCAAATGTTAGCTACTTCGTTAATAAAGCTAATTTTGGTGGCTAGGAAGGCATTAGCAGCGTATTTAATCATTTCCGCCGAACTGAGATCCGTAACCACTACGGGAACGGGAGGCAAGGAGGGATGTTCAGAGAATTGACGTTCAACCAAAGGCGCGTACAATTCCTTCATCATTTCGATGGCTTTCGGGTTATTACTGCCTAAAACAATACGATCAGGGTTAAAAGTATCATAAACTGCCGAACCTTCGCGTAAAAATTCGGGATTGCTGACCACATCGAATTCCGCTTCGATGCGTTCTAGTGTACTAATACCGCCACCAGCGGCCACGAGATTTTTTTGTCTCTCGGCCACGCCATCGAGGACGATCATCCGTACCCAATCCCCAGAACCGATGGGAACGGTAGATTTATTGACGATTACTTTATAACCACCGTTGAGATGGGCCCCAATACCCCGGGCCACTGCTTCCACATAACGGGTGTCACTTTCCCCCGTGGGTAGTGCTGGTGTACCAACAGCGATAAAGAGGATTTCGCCGTGTTTAACTCCCGCTTCTAGGTCTGTGGAAAATTCCAGATTGCCGGAGGCTGCCGAAGACTGCATTAATTCCGATAACCCCGGTTCATAGATGGGAGATTGTCCCGATTTCATTAATTTGACTTTTTCTTCATTGTTATCAATACAGATAACATGATGGCCGATATGTGCTAGGCACACTCCGGTGACTAAACCCACATAACCGGTTCCGATAACACAAACACGCATGATAATTACTCCAGTGACAATTAAGTTAAATTCATTGATTAGGGATTAGCTGAGACGAGAACGGAAATCCTCAATCGTCATTTTTAAACCCTGACTTAGAGGAATGGTTGGACTCCAATCCAGATAGGTTTTAGCACGAGTGATATCCGGTTGTCGTTGCTTGGGATCATCTTCCGGCAGTGGTTTATAGACCAATTCGGCCTCGGGATTAATCATGCCTTGGATCACTTGCGCTAATTCCAGAATTGTGTATTCGTCGGGATTGCCTAAATTAACCGGCCCGATAAAATCCCCATTCATCAAACGCATTAACCCTTCCACCAGGTCAGAAACATAGCAGAAACTGCGGGTTTGGGAACCTTGACCATAAACCGTCAGGGGTTCACCGCGCAAAGCTTGCACCACGAAATTACTCACCACTCGACCATCGTTTTCCAGCATTCGCGGGCCGTAGGTGTTGAAAATCCGGGCCACCCGGATATCGACCTTATGCTCCCGATAATACTCAAAAGCTAGGGTTTCCGCCACCCTTTTACCTTCGTCATAACAGGAACGGGGCCCAATGCAGTTGACATTGCCTCGATATTCTTCTGTTTGCGGATGCACATCGGGATCGCCGTAGACTTCCGAGGTAGAAGCGAGCAAAAATCGCGCTTTTACCCTTTTAGCTAACCCCAGCATATACATGGTCCCTAAAACATTGGTTTTAATCGTTTTGACGGGGTTATATTGATAGTGGATCGGGGAAGCAGGACAGGCCAGGTGATAAATCTGATCGACTTCTAAACGGATCGGCTCGGTGATATCGTGACGAATTAGCTCAAAATAAGGATTTCCTAGCCATTTAACGATATTTCGGCGGGTCCCCGTGTAGAAGTTATCCAGACAGATCACTTCATGACCCTGTTCCATCAAGCGATCGATTAGATGGGAACCAATAAAACCAGCACCGCCTGTAACTAGGATTCTCATGTAATCGCAAAGTAAACATATAAAATTATTCTTAAAATACCCTTACGCTGGTTTTTTGGCAAATATTTTTTTGAGGCGGTGATAACTGATCAGCGATCGCCGATGCCAAGCTAATGGCTGAATAATGGCTCGGTAATCCTTAAAAAATATAACAATTTTCGTAGTCATCCCTACAGAGTTCTATATCGTCCAATCTTGTAGGCGTAAATTAGGGATTTGAGAGAAATCACGATAATTGCGTGTTACTAAAATACTGTTTTCTGATAAACTAATCGCTGCAATTCTTAAATCTTGTGTTCCTATACGAATTTTTTGCTCCCGTAATTCTCTGAAATGATAATGAGCTTCTAAAGTATAGTTCAAAATTTTAAATTTGCTCAGATAATTAACTATATCTCTCAAACCTTGATAGCCTTTGATTAACTTTTCATATTGATTGCTTTGAGAGTATTTTCTGATCACGCTGAACCATCCTCTTACTTGTTCTTCTAAAGTAATAATCGTTATAGCAATATCATCAGGATCGATAGACGCTACTCTCCGAACTAAGTTCGGATGTAGTTTTTGCAGTAGGGTTATATGATCGGTATCTAATATATATTGAGTCACGGTGTTTCAACTTGTTGACTGTCTTCTTGGTCAACTTTTTGACGATAGGTTTCTATACTCTCTATGACTTCATCTAAGAGGGGATTATAGGTTAGTGTAACTGGTATATTGAGCAGTGGATGCTCTTGTTGTTGTTTTTTCTGCGCTAATTTTTCAAATAATTGGTTTTGTTCTTCTAAAGAAAGTTGATCGATAGATTCTATAATCTGGCTAAGAGAAAGATGAGGAGTCATAAATTACAAGCCTTTTTGACTAGATATTGATGCTAGTGTAGCATAATTCCCTTCGCTAACAGCTTTAAAACAGAGCCTACAGTAATCGGCATTTTTCTGATAGTTCCCTAGTGGTACAAACAGGATGCCTGTAAATGCTATTGATGCAATTGGTAGCACAGGCATCGGCCGCCTGTAAAGAGATAGAAAGATTTAAGTTTAGAACAATGCCAGCCTATGTTATACTCTAAACAGAAAACCCCCCCTTGTCAAATTTGGGCAAATTCGGGCAAAATAGGGAATGTAAATTTTATATACTATTTAGTATTATTTTGATAGGATTAAAGAGGCTAGATTATGACCAGTGCCGAGCAAAATAAGCTATTTATCCTGATCGATGGGCATTCTTTGGCTTTTCGTGCCTATTATGCCTTTGCTAAGTCTCGTTCTGGTCCTCTGCGTACTTCTAGCGGCATTCCCACCAGTGTTTGTTTTGGGTTTTTAAATTCTCTGCTGCAGTTACTAGAAACTCAAAAACCCACTTATTTAGCAGTTGCTTTTGATTTAGCAGCTCCTTCTTTTCGCCATGAAGCTGATGTTAATTATAAGGCTAATCGGCAAGAAACTCCCGAAGAATTTCGCCCCGATTTAACTAATCTGCAAAGTCTCTTGACAGTGATGAATATTCCTATTGTGACTTCCCCGGGTTACGAAGCAGATGATGTTTTAGGAACTTTGGCAAAACAAGCCGGTGATCATGGTTATACTGTTAAGATTTTAACAGGCGATCGAGATTTATTCCAATTGGTAGATGAGGAGAAAAAAACCACGGTTCTCTATCTGGATATTAATGCGGTCAAAAGTACATCGGGACAGGGTTATACAGAATTTAATTCCCAAGCTGTCACGGAAAAGTTAGGGGTGACACCAAAACAGGTAGTAGATTTTAAAGCTCTTTGCGGTGATAAGTCTGATAATATCCCCGGTGTGCGCGGAATTGGCGAAAAAACAGCGATAGATTTATTAAAAAAATACGATAACTTAGACGATATATATACCAATCTGGAATCGATCAAGGGAATGGTAAAAACTAAATTATTAGAGGGTAAAACTGCCGCCGAAAGTTCTCGCTATTTAGCCAAAATTGCCCTTGATGCCCCCGTTAGTCTCGAAGAGGATAAATTTCGTCTCCGAGGTTTTGATCGGCGTTTAGTTAAACCTTTATTGGCAAGATTAGAGTTAAAGAAAATTCTCCAGAAACTCGATCAAATTCAACAGCATCTAGGTGGCACTCCTACCCTAGAATTAACTAGCGATGCTGATTCTAATCAATTGTCTCTGTTTGATTTACCCCCTATTTCTTCACCGGTTCTAATTGCTCCCGACATTATTGATACTATTCCTAAGTTAGATGCTTTACTGGCAAAATTAACAACTTTTACTAATCCACATTTTCCCGTCGCTTGGGACACCGAAACCACGGATTTAAATCCTCGTGTAGCCAAATTAGTCGGGATCGGTTGCTGTTGGGGAAAAGAATTAAATGCTATGGCCTATATTCCCATCGGCCACCAGAGCGGTGATAATTTAAATCTAGAGATAGTTCTCGAAAAATTACGCCCAATTTTAGCCAGTGATGATTATCCGAAAGTCTTCCAGAATGCGAAATTTGATATTGATGTTTTTTATCATCAAGGAATTACCATTAAAGGTCTAGTTTTTGATACTATGGTGGCTAGTTATGTCCTCCATCCCGAACTAACTCATAATCTCGAAGATTTATGCGATCGCTATTTAACTGGTATCACTTCCCTTAGTTATAAAAGTCTCGGTATTCCTACGGGAAAAACTATCGCTGATTTAGATATTAACACCACTGCTAACTACTGCGGATTAGATGCCTATGCTACCTATTTACTTCGAGAAAAATTACAGGCAGAATTAACTAAAATTCCCTCTTTATATCAATTATTCTCTGAAATAGAATCTCCCTTAGTGATGGTGCTGTGGCGAATGGAAAATTATGGTATAAAAATTAATATCAATTATCTAAAAAACTTATCCCAGCAACTAGAAAGAGACTTGGCAGACATAGAAAAAAAAGCTTATGAATCCATCGGAGAAACCTTTAATCTTAGCTCTCCTAAACAGTTAAGTGAAATCCTTTTTGATCGATTAGCACTCAACCGCAAAAAATCCAGAAAAACTAAAACAGGTTACTCCACCGATCAAAGTGTTTTAGAGAAACTACAAGGAGATCATCCCCTGATTGATTATATCCTTGAACATCGCACCTTATCCAAATTAAAATCCACCTATGTGGATGCTTTACCGAAATTAGCCGAACCAAAAACCGCACGAGTACATACAGATTTTAATCAAACCATCACCAGCACCGGACGCTTATCATCCTCCAATCCTAACCTGCAAAATATCCCCATTCGCAGTGAATTTTCCAGGCGAATTCGTCAAGCTTTTATCCCCGAAGATGGTTACTTATTAGTGTCAGCGGACTACTCACAAATCGAGTTAAGAATTCTCGCTCATCTCAGTCAAGAACCAGTTTTATTAGAAGCCTATCGTAGTAATCAAGATGTTCATAAAGTCACTGCTCAATTGCTCTTTGATAAAGGGGAAATTACCCCCGAAGAACGCAGTTTAGGAAAAACAATTAACTTCGGAGTTATTTATGGCATGGGAGCGCAAAAATTCGCCCGTGAATCGAAATTAACCGTAGAACAGGGCAGAAAATTTATTGAAAAATATCATCAACGTTATGCCCAAGTATTTGAGTATTTAGAAAATAGCAAAAAACAAGCGATCGCTCAGGGATATGTAGAAACAATTTTGGGCAGAAGACGTTATTTTAACTTCGATAATCCCCTCTTAAAAAGACTGCGGGGACTGTCCTTACATGACATCGATTTAGATAGCCTCAAACTCAACAACGAGGAAGCACAATTATTAAGATCGGCCGCTAATGCGCCCATTCAGGGTTCCAGTGCTGATATTATTAAAGTAGCGATGGTAAAATTGGCCGAGGTACTGCAAAATTATCGAGCGAGATTACTGCTGCAAGTCCATGATGAATTAGTCTTGGAAGTACCGAGGGAAGAATGGCCATCCCTAGAGTCAAAAATCAAGACTACTATGGAAGAAGCTGTCTCCTTGACGATCCCTCTCTTGGTAGAAATAAAAGCCGGTGACAATTGGATGGAAACCAAATAAAACTATGATCGAAAACAGACAATTTTTAACCCCAGAAGAATCCGCAGATGTGGACGCTGCCCTCTTAACTTCTCCCGAAAAATTCCTGACTCGTTTAACGATTTCTTCCCTACGCTTACTAAAAATAATCGCCGAAGATACGGGAGTAACCCTAGAAGAACTAACCCATAAACAGGTCATTCAATGGCTAGAAAAAGATAGTCAACTGCGTCGGGAACAGGGGATCGAAGCGGCAGTGCTGAAATGGTAAATAAACTCTTAAAAAATCAGCTACCCCTGACAATTTATGCTAGTTTTTAGCTATGAAGTTACTGGAGTTACAACAATGACAATTACCCTAAAAGTGCCTAGTATTGCCTGTGAAGGTTGCGCTAATACCATTACTAAAGCGATTAATAATCAGCAACCGGCAGCCCAAATATCGGTGGATGTAGCCAATAAAATCGTCACGGTAGAAACCACCGCATCCCGCGCAGAAATTGCCCAATGGATCAGCGAAGTCGGCCATACTGTTGAGTCTGGGAGTGAGGGTTGACATCCTTCTCCCTTAAAAATATACCTCTAATAAAAATCAAGGGTAGTTCTATTTTTGTGTTGTTCAGATTAGTTTGACTCCCAAGCTTTCTAGTTGTTGGTTTATCCAAGCGGTTGCCGTTTCTTCCTCGGTTTCTATCGCTTTTTATACTCCTATTTTAGCAATTTCTAAGAGTTGTTTGGATTTTGCTTTTAAAGCACTCTTAGAGTAAGGGTGTGATCGCTTTCAAAAGTTCTGTTAATTTATTTTCAACTATGTCCCATACCACATCCAAATCAAGCTGATCGTATTTATGAACAATGACATCTCGCATTCCAGCCATTTCTCGCCAAGGAATTTCTGGATGTTGTTGACGGAAGATTACAGAAAGACGTTTAGTCGCTTCACCAATAATGGTAATTTGGTAGAGGATGGCAGACAATTTTTCATCATTGTTTTCCAATTCTGATTTACCGATACCATCGGTATAGCGCAAAATACGTCTAATAGAATTTACAATGTCGATTAGAGATTCTTGATCACGAGGCATATATAATCTGTGCTGATTCTAAAATGTTTTTACATCTTAGCCAGTTATCACTCCGTTTGAGTGCTGCTTTCACAATTAAATCTACTTTTCGATTGAAAATTGCTTGCAGTTCATCGCGCATTTGTAGGGTTTCGGTTAAACCTCGTTTAGCAGTTGGGGAAAAGGTAATTAAAATATCAATATCGCTATCTGAACGGAAATCTTCGCGTAAAACTGAACCAAATAATGCCAATTCGGTGACTTGCCACTTTTGACAAAATGCTTTAATTTGTTCCATTGGTAGATTTATTTTTGTGTTCATCAGATTAGGTTTACTCCCAAGCTTTCTAGTCTGCCAAAATTAACCCCATACTCCACCTGAATGCGACTGAGAGGATAATGTAAGCGATCGCTTAAAACCCTTAAATATAATTGTCTAATCGCTTCTTCTGGGGTAAGTTTAATCTCTTTTTTCCGTACTAAGCAAATTGTATAGGGAGCTTCCCCATTTTTCGTCTTTTTCAGCGTAATTGTCTGCTCTAATTGCTCAATTTCTGCTGGCGTAAACTGGGACAACTTATAACTTGAGTCTTTGAGAAGATCAGCTAATTTCATAGGTTAAAGATGATAGAGATAAATAAAGATTTTTATACCGAGCCTTGAAAGAAATCCCAGCCTTGACAAATTGAGTTAAGTAATCTATTTATGCAAGACTTTTCCCTGTACAAGCCGGTAGGCATGACTTGAAATCATTGTATTCTTGGCTACTAACTTAAGTTAAAGGTATATGGGGACTTAACTTTTCTATTGGATCAAATTTTTTAAGATTCTTTCGATGTTTGCGGTTTCTCATCTCGGCAAAAGCGAGCAAACAGCGATCGCATTTGGGGCAGCTTTGCCGTGGCAATTGTCCGTGACTCAATATCTGTAATAATCTAATACAGCCCTTGTAAACCTTCTTTAAGCTCTGGGTTTTCGTCTTGATCGAGATGCACAAAATCGCCCTTAGATGAGAATTAGTTTACAAAAATTTACATTTGGAGATAAGGAGCAATGAGTCAAGTTTCCGGTACAGATGTTCCCGATTTGGGTCGTCGTCAATTTATGAACCTGTTGACCTTTGGTACAATTACCGGAGTAGCAGCGGGGGCTTTGTATCCGATTGTTAAGTATTTTATTCCCCCCTCGGCCGGTGGTACGGGTGGCGGTGTCACCGCTAAAGATGCCCTAGGCAATGATGTGATTGTCAGTCAATTTCTGGGAAGCCATAACGCTGGCGATCGCACCTTAGCCCAAGGTTTAAAAGGCGACCCCACCTATTTAGTCGTCCAAGAGGACAAAACCCTGGCCAACTACGGAATTAACGCCGTCTGCACCCACTTAGGTTGTGTGGTGCCTTGGAATGCCAGCGAAGAAAAATTCATGTGTCCTTGCCACGGTTCCCAGTACAATGCCGAAGGAAAAGTAGTTCGCGGTCCAGCGCCTCTATCCTTAGCCCTCGCCCATGCCAACGTCACCGATAATGATAAAGTCGTCTTCTCCACTTGGACGGAAACCGACTTCCGCACCGGCGAAGAACCCTGGTGGTCCTAGATTATTCAATGTGACGAGATTTGGAATTATTCAACCGATAGAGATGAGAACATTCAACTTTTTAAGCTTCCCGCAAGTCCACAGACAGGCCCTAGTGAAAGCTGTCCTCGTGGCGATCGCTACCGTTTCCCTACTCCTAACCAGCGATGTCATTAACCCCCAATCTGCCCAAGCATATCCTTTTTGGGCGCAACAAACCGCCCCAGAAACCCCCAGAGAAGCAACCGGTCGGATTGTCTGCGCGAACTGCCATTTAGCCCAAAAACCCGTCGAAATTGAAATCCCCCACTCGGTATTACCCGATAGCGTCTTTGAGGCAGTAGTAAAAATCCCCTACGATCCCGCCAGTCAACAGGTGTTAGGAGACGGATCCAAGGGGGGTTTAAACGTCGGTGCAGTCTTAATGCTACCAGATGGTTTTAAAATCGCGCCCCCCGATCGCATTCCCGAAGAAATGCAGGAAAAACTCGGTGGAGTCTATTTCCAATCCTACAAAGAAGGTCAAGATAACGTGGTTATCGTCGGCCCCTTACCCGGTGATCAATACAAAGAAATCGTTTTCCCCGTCCTGGCCCCCGATCCTAGCCAAAATAAAGGTATTCACTTCGGTAAATATGCTGTGCATTTAGGGGCCAATCGTGGTCGCGGTCAAGTGTACCCCACCGGTGAACTCAGCAATAATAACGCTTTCAAAGCTTCTACCGCAGGTACAATTAGCCAGATCAGCAAAACCGAAGCCGGTGGTTATGAAGTCACCATCACTTCCGAAGCTGGCCCCGTGGTGGAAAATATTCCCGCAGGTCCTGAGTTAATCGTCTCGGAAGGTCAAGCGATCGAAGTGGGACAATTTTTAACCAGTAACCCCAATGTCGGCGGTTTTGGTCAAAAAGATACGGAAGTTGTCCTGCAAAATCCCGGCCGGATCAAAGGATTAGTTTTATTCCTCGGTGGTATTATGCTCTGCCAAATCCTCTTAGTTATTAAGAAAAAACAAGTGGAAACAGTACAAGCGGCCGAAATGAATTTCTAATCGCAATATTTCGGTTATTTTTGCTAGAAAGCGGGTTATTTGCCCGCTTTTTAGCTTTGAGTCGGGAAAACGCTCACCCCTCGCTGCCGTCTGATACAATCGGTTCAGCTTAACCGATAAGTGTCAATTTTTTATGAATCAGTCGCTTGTTCCAGTCATTCTCGCCGGTGGTAAAGGGGAACGTTTTTGGCCTCTCAGTCGTCTAGCGCGTCCGAAACAGTTTCTCTGTCTTGATGGTAGTGGTCGCAGTCTTTTACAAGCAACGGCCGATCGTCTATTATCTTTAGGGGCAGGTTGGGAAAATCTCTGGGTAATTACCGCTAGTGCGATCGCTGATGGTGTCCGCGAACAACTGCCTGATTTACCGGAGAGTAACCTATTAGTGGAACCGGTGGGCAAGGATACGGCCCCGGCTGTGACTTGGGCTACTTTAGAAGTGATAAAACGTTATGGTAAGGAAGTGGCGATCGGTTTTTTTCCTGCCGATCATTATATTGGTGATCAAGAGGCTTATATTAACACTTTAAAAGCGGCCGTAGAAGTGGCCGTCAGCCAAAAAGCGATCGTTACTTTAGGGATTAAACCCGATTATCCCTCCACCGGTTACGGTTATATCGAACAGGGAGAAAATCAAGGCGAATTTAATGGTTTACCCGTCTATAAAGTTAGTCGTTTTACGGAAAAACCCGATCGCACCACGGCCGAAAAATTCCTAGAAACGGGACTTTTTAGCTGGAATAGCGGAATGTTTATCTTTCAGGGACAAGTGGTTTTAGAGGAGCTAAAAACCCACGCTAATAATATTTTACAGCCTCTGATCGATCGGGGCATCGCTGCCTATGAGGATTTAGAGAAAAAAAGTATTGATTATGCTTTGATGGAAAAAACCCAACTCGCTTACGTTTTACCCGCTAATTTCGGTTGGGATGATCTGGGAGATTGGAATTCTCTGGAAAGATTACTAGAAGCAAAGGGCAAAAATATTGAACTGGCCAATCATGTCGGTTTGGATACGGAAGGCTCTATTATCTATGCTAGTGATGAGGAAGAAGCGATCGTTACTATTGGTTTAAAAGATCTGGTAATTGTTCGCGACGGTAAAGCGACTCTCGTTGTCCACAAAGATCGTACCCAAGATATTAAACAAGTTCTCAAGCACTTACAAACCGATCCCAAATTAGAGAAATTGTTATAGGATCGATATTAGTTACCAGCTTTTTCAGTAATCAGTAAACAGTAATCATTGAAAAGACAGTAGGAAACTTTTATTTAATACTGCTCACTTAAAACTCAAATCTGATCACTGGTAACTTCCCCACTGATAACTGATAACTGATCACTGATAACTGATAATACCGTGTTCTCACTCCCCCAAACCAGTCAAAGACAAAAAGAAATCCTTGAGATAGTTCTCGGCAACGGTTGGGACTATATGCGCGGGGTTTTAACCTTAGGAAAAACAGAAAATCCCCAGATTCCCACCCCAGAAGTTCTCAAAAAAATCCTTGTGGAATTGGGGCCTTTTTACGTCAAATTGGGACAGTTACTTAGTACCCGTCCCGATCTGCTACCCGCTAATTATATCGAGGCTTTAACTGCTCTACAAGCGCAAGTTCCTCCCGTTGCTTGGACAGATATAGAAATAGTCATCACCGAACAGTTAGCAAAACCGATCGAACAGGTATTTAAATATATTAATCCCCAACCGATCGCCGCAGGCTCGATCGGGCAAATTCATCGGGCAACTTTATTATCTGGGGAGGAAGTAGCGATTAAAGTCTTGCGTCCGGGTATCGAAAAAATTGTCGCCCAAGATAGTGCCTTAATTAAGGGAATTGCTGATTTAGTTGCCCTAACAGAATTTGGTCAAAGTTATGACGTTGTTAACTTAGCAGAGGAGTTTATTAAAGCAGTCAATGCGGAATTAGATTTCACCCAAGAAGGTCATTATACTGACCAATTACGCTATAATTTAACCCAGAGTCGGTGGTCAGAACCCAAACAGTTAGTTATTCCTAAAATTTATTGGGACTTAACTAATTCCAAGCTATTAGTGTTAGAATGGTTAGAAGGAAAACAAATTTTAGAGGCTGATGTTTCTAGACCGCCAACTGAGCAAGCAATTTCCCAAAGAAAAAGCGAAATAACTAGGATTTTGTTTCGGTCATTTTTTCAACAAATTTATATTGATGGCTTCTTTCATGCCGATCCCCATCCGGGTAATATTTTCTATCTTGACGATGGTAGAGTAGCTTTAATTGACTGTGGTATGGTGGGCAGATTAGACCCACAAACTCAACAAATTTTAACAGAATTGTTATTAGCAATTGTTGACTTAGATGCCAAAAGATGCAGTCAACTAACTATTAAACTGTCCGAGTCAGTGGTGCCGATTACTTTAGTACAATTAGAGGTGGATTATGAGCGGATGTTGCGAAAATATTATAACCTCAATTTAAATCAAATTAACTTTAGTGAGGTGGTTTATGAACTTTTGCAAATTGCCCGTCGCAATAGAATTAAACTTCCGGGTAATTTAGGTTTATTCGCCAAAAGTCTCGCTAATTTAGAAGGAACTGCCCGAAAATTTAATCCTGATATTAATATCCTGGAAGAAGTCAAACCGCTATTAACTAATATTCTTGAACAACAGTTAATCGGTAGCACTCCCCTACAAACTGCCCTAAGAACAGTTTTAGACTTGAAATCTTTTTCCCTGAAATATCCCCGTCAAATTGAAGTTTTACTAGATGGTTTAACCTCGGAAACTTTAAATGTTAATCTGAAAATTCGCGACTTAGATAATCTCCGTCGCAGTTTAGATAATTCCGCCAATCGACTAGCTTTTAGTGTGATTATTGGCTCCTTAATTATCGGGGCCGCCATTGTCACAGCCAGCACCCAATCTCGGCAATTAACTATTATTAGTACCGTATTATTTGCTACAGCTAGTTTTATCGGTTTATGGTTAGTTGTCGGTATCCTGCGATCGGGGAGATTGCGCTAGAAATTATCGCCATTAAATTAAGATTTGTTGTTGTAAAAATTTCGCCCACCGACTGGCCAATTCAACTTCAGTAAAAGGAATTTTTTCAGGTGATCGCTCCTTAAAAATAAATTCTAGGAAAGGGGAACCCTGCGGGGGAAGAGCATCTAAATCCACCACTTGATTATTAACTAACAAACGGATTTCTTTGACCTCCTCTAGGGAAAAAGTTTGTAAATTAATCACTCCCTTACGAGTTGGTTTTCCCCAAGTGATAATGTTATCTTTTTGACCTAAGACAGAATATATATCATACTTAGCTCGCTCGAAGTTTTCGGCCCATTGTCGATATATTTCCAGTTTTTGGTATTCATTCCAACCACTCCAAGCCAACCAAATAAATAGAATTAATAAAGGTGTCCACAATAAACCGCGTTCCATAAACTATCTCTCCAAAATTCTGGCCAATTAATCGTATTTTAGGCTAATTTGCAGCCAGGAATTATCAGCCGTCGGCCTTTTTTCCCCACTTCCCAACCCGAAACGGTCAAACCCTTTGCTAATTTTTGGCTTTTTACTTGCTATAATCGAGTGTCGAATTTGAGTAGGAGACGGGAGAAAATGGCCGATTGGCAGGAAATAGAGGGGGGGATCACGGCCCCAAAAGGATTTAAATCCGCAGGGATGGCCGCGGGCCTAAAACCGTCCGGTTTGCCCGATTTAGCCCTCATTGTCTCGGAAACAGAAGCGATCGCCGCCGGAGTCTTTACCACCAGTCAAGTGCGGGCCGCTTGCGTCGATTATTGCCGTCAACGCCTACAAACTAAAGCCAGCGCCAGGGCGATTTTGTGTAATGCTGGCCAAGCAAACGCCGCCACGGGGGAAGCTGGATGGCAAGATGCTCTCGATAGTGCCGCCGCCTTGAGCCAAGTGTTAGGGATTCCCGCCGATGCAATTTTGCTGGCTTCTACGGGAGTGATCGGGCAACGGATTCGCATGGATGCGTTAACCGCCGCTTTACCGACCTTAGCGGGTTTATTGTCGGAAAATGGTGGCGAAAGCACGGCCCGGGCGATTATGACCACGGATCTAGTCCCCAAATCGATCGCCTTGCAAACCACCATCGATGGTCGTCCGGTCACAATTGGGGGAATTGCCAAGGGATCGGGGATGATTCACCCGAATATGGCGACGATGCTCTCCTTTATTACCTGTGATGCCGCAGTATCGACGGTTCTCTGGCAAAGTATGTTAAGTCGGGCGGCTAATAAAAGTTTTAATCAGATTACGGTGGATGGGGACACCAGTACCAATGACAGTCTGATCGCCTTGGCTAATGGTCAATCGCGCACCACGGCGATCACAGAAATGGGCCGGGATGCCCAAAAGTTAGAGGCCATGTTAACGGAAGTTTGTCAATACCTGGCCAAAGCGATCGCCCGGGATGGGGAAGGAGCCACCTGTTTAATAGAAGTGCGGGTTTCGGGGGCGGCCGATGATCAGTCCGCTCGTCAGATTGCTCGCACCATTGCCGGTTCTTCCTTAGTAAAATCGGCGGTTTTCGGTCGAGATCCCAACTGGGGACGAATTGCGGCGGCCGCGGGCCGGGCCGGGGTTGTCTTCCATCAAGAAGATCTGCAAATCAAGTTAGGCGACTTCGTGATGATGGAAAATGGTCAACCGCTGGCGTTCGATCGAGCTAGTGCCAGTAATTACCTGAAAGCGGCAGCAAGCGGGGCTTATTTACGAGAAGATACCGTTTTAATGTCTATCTGTATCGGTAACGGTTCAGGAACAGGTACGGCCTGGGGTTGCGATCTTAGTTACGATTACGTCAAAATTAACGCCGAGTACACCACTTAAAGCGATCGATTCTTTAAACAGGCTCTCTTGTCCTTGCTGGATTGTATCCCAACAGCTTGATCAACGGTTGATGTTAGGCTCTAGTCTATACCGACAATCTCGATGATCGATCCTGTTGATTACACAGCATCCGAGAGAGCCGATTACTCGATTAACAGATAAACTTTAATGGTTGGATTTTACTCTCTTTCAACCGGCCTCGAAAACAGTTTTGTTAGTCCCTCAGTCCCTTGGCAAAATCCATCTATTGGCGGGGAAAACGCTGCATGGCCCAGAAAAAATCACCACGAATTCCTTTAGAATTGCACCAGATCAAGGCTCACGAGTTTTATCAAAAACGGCTGGCATCGGGTAAAGAAGGCAATGAGATAGATGACTGGCAGCAAGCGAAAGAATATTTTAGCCAACATCCCAGAGCGATTTTTGCTTGGAATCTAAAGATGCCCTATCGCGGGGGAAAAAGGCTAATTAAAAGATTGTTGCTATCGCTCCAGTCTCTTGTCAGAGTTGCTTGGAAACTGCTAATCTTTCCCTTCTGGCTATTTCAGCAAATACCGGGGCTTTTTGCCCGTGAAGACAAAGACAGCCGCACCTTTGCCATTGATGTGGTCAAAACGATTATTTCTGCCCTGGGATTAATTGCTACCCTTTCGGCAGGAATCGGACTTTTTGTCAATTATCGCAATTCTCAAGCGGAAATGCGACTGACTCAGGAACGTCTTATTACCGAGCGCTTCTCGAAAGCTGTCGAGCAAATCGGTAATACTAAAGAGGAGGTGGTAATTGGCGGCATTTATTCCCTAGAGCGAATTGCCAAAGATTCTCCCAAGGATCAATGGACAATTATGGAAGTGCTGACTTCCTACATTCGTAAAAATTCCCCCATTCCCTCGAATATTCAACAACTGAAGCCAGAGGAAAGACAGAAGGCCCTAGAAAAACTCCCTTCCGTGAGTATTCCAGTTCAGGCCGCTTTAACGGTAATCGGGCGGCGTAAAGTTGAGAATGACCAAGCCGGGGATAATTTGGCTGAAACAAATGACCCTTATAAAATTAAATTTCTTGATTTAAGTGGGACAAATTTGAGGGAAGCCAACCTCAACGGAGCCAACCTCATCGGAGCCGACCTCATCGGAGCCAACCTCATCGGAGCCAACCTCAACGGAGCCTACCTCAACGGAGCCAAACTCTGGGGAGCCTACCTCGACGGAGCCAACCTCAACGGAGCCAACCTCAACGGAGCCAACCTCATCCTAGCCAACCTCAACCGAGCCTACCTCTACGGAGCCAACCTCTACGGAGCCCAACTCTACCGAGCCAACCTCTACCGAGCCAACCTCTACGGAGCCATCCTCTACAGAGCCAACCTCAAGGGAGCCAACCTCAAGGGAGCCAACCTCAAGGGAGCCAACCTCAAGGGAGCCAACCTCATCCTAGCCAACCTCATCCTAGCCAACCTCTACGGAGCCGAGGATCTTTATCCAGAACAAATTAAATCGGCCTGCTTTTGGGAAAAAGCAATATACACGGAATCCAAGTGGGATGAAGATAAACAATTATGGGTGGCTGAGGACCCAAAAGCCAATCAACGAGAAATCGAGAAACTCAAAAGGGACAAAAACTCAGATCCGCGAAATCCGATCAATTGTAATACTAAATAACGTCAGTTCGGGATAAGGGAGGAAAGAAAAGGCGGGGGCTAGTAAGCTGAAAAATATATAAACTCAGCACCCCCAACCCATCTATGTCTAGTCTAGAAGCTCTTTTCTGTCATGTCGACGACTTCTGCCGTG